>JANOHS010000045.1:0-6076 GCA_031406655.1 Micrococcales bacterium | reverse complement strand
GAAGCAGTGGAAGTCCGGCGACATGGACGTCGTGGCCGAGGTCGACGAGGAGCTCATCGCCGAGGTTCTGGCTGCATCCACCGGCATCCCCGTCTTCAAGCTGACCGAGGAGGAGTCCTCGCGCCTGCTCAACATGGAGGAAGAGCTGCACAAGCGCATCGTCGGCATGGAAGAAGCCCTCAGGGCGATGTCCCAGGCGATCCGCCGTACCCGCGCCGGCCTCAAGGACCCGCGTCGTCCCGGTGGCTCGTTCATCTTCGCCGGACCGACCGGAGTCGGTAAGACCGAGGTGGCCAAGGCGCTGGCGGAGTTCCTCTTCGGCGACGAGGACTCGCTGATCCAGCTCGACATGAGCGAGTACGGCGAGAAGCACACGGTCTCGAGGCTGTTCGGCTCGCCCCCCGGCTACGTGGGCTACGAGGAGGGCGGCCAGCTGACCGAGAAGGTCCGCCGCAAGCCGTTCTCCGTCGTCCTCTTCGACGAGATCGAGAAGGCTCACCCCGACATCTTCAACTCGCTGCTGCAGATTCTTGAGGACGGCCGCCTCACCGACTCCCAGGGCCGGGTCGTCGACTTCAAGAACACCGTGATCATCATGACCACGAACCTCGGTACCCGCGACATCGCCAAGGGTCAGTCGCTCGGCTTCGCCGCCGGCGGCGACACGAAGAGCGGCTACGACCGGATGAAGAACAAGGTCCAGGACGAGCTCAAGCAGCACTTCCGGCCGGAGTTCCTCAACCGCGTGGACGACATCATCGTGTTCCCCCAGTTGACCCACGCCGAGATCGTCCAGATCGTCGACCTGATGATCGCCAAGCTCGACGTCCGTCTCAAGGACAAGGACATGGGCATCGAGCTCACACCCGCGGCCAAGGCGCTGCTCGCCAAGAAGGGCTACGACCCGGTGCTCGGCGCGCGCCCGCTGAGGCGCACGATCCAGCGCGACATCGAGGACGCCATGTCCGAGAAGATCCTCTACGGCGAGATCAAGGCCGGCGAGATCGTCCTTGTCGACACCGATGGTGCCGAGAAGGACGAGGGGTTCACCTTCGTGGGCACGGCTCACTCCCCGCTGGACGACCCCCCGCTGAGCGACATCCAGGACACGGTCAAGACCCCGGACGCTCCGGACGTGAGCTGAGGGCAGGTTGGCGCGCAGTCGCCAGCCTGCCCCGGGTACCCGGTCACGGGGTCGGCACAACGTACGGTGGAGCCATGCCCCCCTCTCCACTGACATCGTCGCGCCCCGGAGCATCCGTCGGGCTGGCGGCCGTTCTGGCTGGTGCTCTGGCGTTGAGCGGATGTTCGTCCACGCCTGAGACGCCCGCGGCCAAGACGGCCACGACGTCGGCGGCGCCAACCACCACCGCGGCCCCGACGCCACCTCCCTACACGGCCAACGGGATGCCGGCCGCGCTCGCGGCGGTCATCAAGCCCCTCTACTACGGAGGCAGGGTCGCGTCGTCGACCTCTGCTGCCCAGGTTCTGCGAAAGCGCACACCGGTCGAGGCAGCCGAGGCGGTGGTGGTCCGCGGTTCTGTCGGGATGTGGAAGGGCGTGCGGATCGCGGTTGTCACCAGGGGCAAGGACGTGACCTTGGCGGTGGCGGCGCCCACGTGGAGGGTTGTCGGCGGCTGGTGGCCCTCGATCGGGGTGGCCACGCCGTCACTGGGCGGCCAGTCGCGTCGGGTTCTGGTGATCGGGTCGGATGCGAGGCCGGGCCAGGCGATCGACCGTGCCCGCGGCGACAGTCTTCACATCGTCGGTCTGGACGGCCACGGCGGCGGTGGGCTTGTGGGGATCGCCAGAGACGCATACGTACCCCTGGCCACCGGGGGTCAGGGCAAGATCAACTCCGCGTTGATGCTCGGGGGTCCAAAGGCACTGCAGAGCACGGTGGTCTCTGCCACCGGGGTCCCGGTCGAGGGCTACCTGATCACCGGTTTCCTCGGGTTCAAACAGCTCGTGGATGGGATCGGCGGGCTGCCACTGAACGCCCCGGTCGCGGTCAGGGACTCGAAGTCGAGTGCCAACGTCAAGGCCGGCGCAAACAAGCTCTCCGGCGTTCAGGCCCTGTCGTACGGCAGGGCGCGCTACCAGGTCCCCGGCGGCGACTTCGGCCGGTCGGCCAACCAGGGCCTGTTGATCATGGCTGCGGCTGGTTACGCCAGGCTGGCCGGCCCGGCAAGGCTACCCAGCCTGCTGTCGATGGCGGCGCCCAAGATCGGCACGAACCTGAGCGCCGAGCAGGTGCTGACCTTCGCGGCGGGGGTCTACATCACCCGTCCGAACAAGGTCCACAACCGGGTTGCTGCCGGCAGCATCGGAATGACTTCGGGCGGCGAGTCGATCGTGTACTTCGACGCCAAGGCCAGGCGTCTGTTCGCCGATATCAGGAACGGCAACCTTTCGTGATCCTGGCGCCGATGGCTCCCGTCCCGTGATCGAGATCCGAAGCGCCCGCGCCACCGACGTGCGTTCCATCCGTGAGCTGGTTCGTCCGCTCGCGGGCAACACCCTCACGCCAAAGGACGCTGTCGCGTACTACGAGGCGCTGCAACAGTTCCGGGTGGCAGAGGACCCCGACACCCCCGGCCGGATCATCGGCTGCGGCGCCCTGCACGTGATGTGGGAGGAGCTCGCTGAGGTCCGCACCCTGGCGGTTCACCCGGACTTCGCAGGGCGCGGCCTGGGCGGCCGGCTCCTGCAGGTCCTGATCGAGGATGCCCGGGCACTGCAGGTGGGTCGCATCTTCTGTCTCACGTTCGAGGTGGACTTCTTCACGCGCCATGGCTTCTCGCCGATCAAGGGTCAGGCCGTCGAGCCCGACGTCTACGCAGAGCTGCTGCGGTCCTACGACGAGGGTGTCGCCGAGTTCCTCGACCTCGAACGGGTCAAGCCCAACACCCTGGGCAACACCCGGATGCTGCGAACGCTCTGACTGGGCGCGTCAGGTCACCGGCGAAGGCCCAGGCCGGTGGTGCGGCGCTGATGGCGTCCGACCCGGACGCGAACGGCCATCAGGAACGTGCCGCCGAGCAGCGTGGCGATGACCCCGAAGCCGAGCCCGGGGACCAGTGGTAACGCGATGCCCAACCCGCCGCCAACGACCCACGCGATCTGCAGCAGGGTCTCGGACCACGCGAAGATGCTGGTACGCACCGCCTCCGTGACGTCGCGCTGCACCAGCGCGTCAAGGCTCAGTCGTGCCAGCTGTCCGGACAGCCCGGCCATCAGGCCGCAGGCCAGCAGGGTCCACAACGAGTAGAACACGGCGGTCGCCAGCGCGGTCACTGTCGCGGCCAGCAGGAAGGTGGCAGCGATCGTCTCAGGCGCCATGCCCTTGACCAGGGTTCCGAGCATGCTGCCGATGGCGTTGCCCAAGGCGGCTGAGGCCACGACCATCCCGAGCACGAGGGTGCCGGGCAGACCCGTGATCGGGTGGTCGCGCATGAGGAAGACGAGGAACAGGGTCATAAAGCCGGCGAGCAGTCGAGTGCCCGCAGTGCACCACAGGGTGAAGTGAACCCGCCACGGGAGGGAGCCCACCCGTCGACGGATTCGCAGCCGTGGTTCTTCCTCGCCCGGGGAGGAGTCGACCCGGGCGGGGAGCTTGATGGCCATGACGGTGCCGGCTACATAGATCACGAACGCCACTCGCAGCGACCAGTCCGGGCCGAACCTTCCGGCCGCCGCAGCGAGCGCACCGCCGAGGAGCATCCCGGCCACCGCAGCCAGCGACTGGCGTGAGTTGGCGCTGACGAGGCTGAACCCGTCAGGCAGCAGCCGAGGCACCGCGGACGCGCGAGCGATGTTGTACGCCCGAGAGGCGACCAGAGCGCCGAGCGCTGCGGGGAACAGCCACGCCGACCTGGTCGCCACGGCATCCGCAAGTACCCAGCAGAGGAAGGCGCGCGTGGCCAGGGTCGTGCCGATCGCCCAGCGGCGGCCATGCCGGAACCGATCCAGCAGAGGTCCGACCAGCGGGGCAACAACCGTGAACGGCAACATGGTGATCAGGAGGAAGAAGGCGACCTGCCCGCGGGCCTCGCCGGTGGGGATGCTGAAGATCGTGCCCACCAGCGACAGGGTCAGCGCCGTGTCGCCCGCGCTGTGGACCGCGTTCAGCTCCACCAGCCGCGCCAAACCGGTCTCGCCAGCCCCGCGGGACTGCGCGAATACCCTGAACCGTCGAGTGCCCGCCCGGCCCCCGTGCCCGACAAGCCGTGCCCCGGCCTTGGTGCCCCTTCCCAGGCCTCTTGCCGTGCGCGCCGCGGCGGCACCCACGGGCCTGGCTCTCGAGGTCCGCCAGCTGCCCCTGGCCCCCGCCGCCGGATCGACCCGGTCGCCCTGAACCCCCGGGCTCTCGTCCACGCTCCTATCCTGCATCCTCCGACCGGCTGTTGTCCGCAACTGGTGGTCGATCGTTGCTACCAGTCGTGCACGGTCCCGTCGGACAGGCGGTTGAACGGCAGGTAGGCCGTCTGGTACGGGTACCTGCCCGCCTCGTCGACGTTGAGCTCGACGCCGAGACCGGGTTTCTCTCCCGGATGCAGGTAGCCGTCCGCAAAGCTGAACGACTGCTCGAAGACGCCGTTCGTGAGCTCTCCGTGCTGCATGTACTCCTGGATGCCGAAGTTGTGGATAGCCAGGTCAAGGTGCAGCGCAGCCGCCATACCAACGGGTGAGATGTCGGTCGGACCGTGGATGCCGGACTTGATCTGGTACTGGGCCGCGTAGTCCATGATCTTGCGCATCGGGGAGATCCCACCGCCGTGGGTGACGGCCGAGCGCACGTAGTCGATGAGCTGGTCCTTGATCAAGGTCTGGTAGTCCCAGACGGTGTTGAACACCTCACCGATCGCGAGCGGCGTCGTGGTGTGCTGGCGAACCAGACGCAGGGCGTCCTGATTCTCGGCCGGGGTGCAGTCCTCGAGCCAGAACAGGTCGAAGGGCTCAAGGGACTTACCGAGCTTCGCCGCTTGAATCGGTGTCATCCGGTGGTGGCCGTCGTGCAGCAACGGCAGGTCCGGGCCGAACTCGGCACGGACGGCCTCGAAAACGGAGGGGAGGTGGCGGAGATATGCACCCGTGTCCCAGTCCTCCTCCTTGGGCAGGTTCGCACGCTGGGCCGGTTCGTAGTCATAGCGTTTGCCGCTCGACTGCTCCTGCGCGGCGACGCCGTAGATCGCCTTCAGACCGGGAACGGCGGTCTGGATGCGGATCGCGCGGTAGCCCAGCGCCTGATGCTTGCGGATCGAGTCGAACAGCTCGGGGAGGTCGCGACCGGACGCGTGGCCGTAGGCGAGTATGCCGTCGCGGCTGGCCCCGCCAAGCAGCTGGTACAGCGGCATCCCGGCGGCTTTGGCCTTCAGGTCCCAGAGCGCGACGTCGACCGCGGCGATCGCGGCCATGGTGACCGGTCCGCGACGCCAGTAGGCACTCCGGTACAGGAACTGCCACGTGTCTTCGATGCGGTGGGCGTCCTTGCCAAGCAGTAGCGGCACGACGTGTTCCTTCAGGTACGCGACAACCGCGAGCTCCCTGCCGTTGAGCGTGGCGTCTCCCAGTCCGACGAGACCGTCGTCGGTGGTCAGCCGCAAGGTCACGAAGTTGCGGTCCGGACTCGTGACGATGACTTCTGCCTTGTCGATCTTCATGAAGCTCTCCTGCCGCTCACGTTTCTGCTTGAGTCTGTGGGGATCAGCGCCGCTCTGTCAGCGAAGCGTGGCACCTGCCTCGGTGTCGAGGAGGGACAGATCGCCTCGGGTGGGCAGCCCCTCCCAGTCGCCAATGGTGGCGACGGCGAAGGCGCCGGTTACGGTACCGCGGTGGAGCGCGGCCTCGGGGGGGAGCCCGTCAAGCACACCCGAGAGGTAGCCCGCGGTGAAGGCATCGCCGGCACCGATCGTGTCGAGTACGGGGACAGGGATGGCCGCGGCATGGTACGCCACCCCCTCGTGCCAGACGGTCGCCCCAAGGGCACCGCGCTTGATGACCAGCTGGTTGACGCCGTATGCCGCGAGCTCGCCGGCCGCGGCCGACTCGTCCTGCGGGTCGCTCACCACCAGGC
>JANOHS010000014.1:0-3677 GCA_031406655.1 Micrococcales bacterium | reverse complement strand
CAGCCGCCCGGTGGTCGAGCGGCTGGTCCTGGCCGGGGGGTTCGACTCGCTCTATGGACTGAGCAGACTCAGCGGCACGGGGAACGGTGGCAGCGGTACGACCGGGCGACGTGGCAGGGTGACCCGGCGCGACCTCCTGCTGCATGTGGCCGAGCTCGACCGGTGGTCGCGATCGGTCCGCCGATCCGGCAGCAGGGTGGCACCTCGTACGTCCCGGGCCGCGGCCGCCGCGGCGACCCGCGAAGCGACCCTGGCGCAGGCGACCGGTACAGACACGCGCGACGTGCGACTACTGGCTGCCTCGCAGTCCCAGGGCGGGCTGCCCGTCATACCGGCTCGCGCGCAGGCCACGCAGCTCACCCTGGACCTGGGGGACAGCCCCGAGCTCGCCATGGCCACCGGTCTGCCCGAGATGACGGGTCAGGAGCGGGTCAGGGCCGAGCTGGACATCCTCGGGCTGGACGCCAGTGCCCACGTCATCGACTTCTATGCCCCGCTGCTGAAGGCGCTCGGAGTGACCCGGTCCGCCCAGCTGCTCGGGCAGCGCAGTCGCTCCGAGCTGTGGGTCGCCGGGGTCAAGGTTGCCACCCAGACACCGCCGATCCGCTCGGGACGGCGCGTGGTGTTCCTGACCCTCGACGACTCGACCGGCCCGGTCGACGCAACGTTTTTCGAGGATGCCCAAGGCCCTTATGCGGCAACGGTCTTCCACTCGTGGATGCTTCTTGTTCGCGGGATTCTGCGGCGTACCGGGCCCAGGGGGGTCTCGCTGCGCGCAACCGGGGCATGGGAGCTGTCCGGGCTGTGGGAAGCCTGGGGCCGAGGTGGTCTCGAGGAGGTGTACGCCGTGCTGTCCCAAGCCGATGAGCAGGGTGCCGACGGGGATGATGCAGCTGGCAGGACGGGTGGAACCCGCCGCCGGATGCTGGTGCATGCCTCAGGCTTCAAGCAGTCGCCCTACGCGGACATCAAACCTGCTGGCGGTGATGTCAGGGACTCCCGAAAGCTGCCCAACGAAGGCAACGCTGTCCCCGAGGACGGCGCCCCGCCGCGCAAGCTGTGGCATGCCAGCCCCGGAAGCTCAGGGCGCTAGGGTGGACGCGACCCGACCGTCGCCGGAGTCGCTCCGTCAGGCTTGGTGTCCGTCGACGACCACCAGCACCAGAGGAGCCTTCCCGTGGTTGATGAACGGCGACGTGGCCGCCGCGGTGGCGTCGAGACCTCTGTGCGCACCTCAGCCGTCTGGGAGTCGGTGCGGGCTGTCGTGGCCGAGCGGGAGCAACGACTCGGTCATAGTCTGCGCGTCATCGATCTTGGCGGTGGCACCGGTGGGCTGGCCGTTCCGCTGGCCAAGCTCGGCCACCACGTCACGGTCATCGACCCCAGCCCCGACGCGCTGGCGTCGCTGTCCCGTCGAGCCGGTGACTCCGGGGTCGCCGAGCGGATCGTGGCTGTGCAGGGCGACGCGGCCAACCTGCTCGAGGTCCACCCCGACGCCGATGCTGACCTCGTGTGCTGCCACGGCACCCTCGAGTTCGTCGATGACCCGGCGGCGACCCTGCGTTCCGTCGCTGCAGTGCTCGCCGATGGCGGCTACGTCAGCCTCGTGGTCGCCACCCGCATCGCCGCCGTGCTCGCGAGAGCTCTCGCCGGCCAGTTTGCCCAGGCCCAGCGCGCTCTCACCAGCGACGACGGCCGATGGGGACCCGCAGATCCCTTGCCGCGGCGCTTCGACGCGGCTGGCATCACTGCCCTCGTCGAAGGCGCCGGGCTGGCCGTTACGGACTCACACGGGGTCCGAATCTTCAGTGATCTCGTGCCTGCCTCCTATGTCGACTCCGATGCCGATCGAGCCGCGCTGCTCGAGCTCGAACAGACCGCCTCGCGTCACCCCGACTACGCGTTCCTGGGGCACATCGGTGCAGCCCTGCACGTGCTGGCCCGTCGGCGCTGACCAGCCCGTCTCCCGGTCCCGGCGATGAGCCGGCGCCAGTTCGCCGTCCCCGAACGCGAGGGCGAGCACCCGCCTGACGACTCGGGCTGTTCGATCCTGCATGTTGACATGGACGCGTTCTACGCGTCCGCATCGTTGCTCAGCCGCCCCGAGCTCAGGGGCACGCCGGTGATCATCGCCGGCGGAGGCAACCGCGGGGTCGTGCTGTCCGCGACCTACGAGGCGCGAGCGTTCGGAGTGGCCGCGGCGATGCCGCTCGCCAGGGCCCGACGGCTGTGCCCCCAGGCCACCGTTGTCGCTCCTGACTACGCGCGCTACCAACGCATCTCCCACGCTGTCATGGCGGTGTTCGCCAGCGTGACGCCGATCGTGGAGCCGCTGTCACTGGACGAGGCGTTCCTGGACGTGTCCGGCGCCCTCCGCCGGCTGGGTACACCGCGCCAGATCGCCCGCCAGATCCGCGACACGATCGCCGATGAGCAGGGCATCACGTGCTCGGCAGGGGTGGCCTCCACCAAGTTCATCGCAAAGCTCGCGTCGGGCCTGGCCAAGCCCGACGGGCTCCTTGTCGTGCCCGAGGCCGAGGTGATCAGCTTCCTTCACCAGCTGCCGGTCGGCGCACTGTGGGGGGTCGGCGAGCGCACCGAGGAGGTTCTGCGGCGCCTGGGGCTACGCACCGTGGGCGACATCGCACACACACCGCTGGACACGTTGCGGCGGGCTCTTGGCGACAACGCCGGACCTGCCCTGCACGCGCTGTCCTGGGGACGGGACACGCGCACAGTGGTTCCCACCCACCGTGAACGCAGTATCGGCGCGGACGAGACCTTCTCCTTCGACGTGGACGACCCGGCATACATCCACCGACAGCTGCTCAAGCTCAGCGACCGGACAGCAGCACGGGTGCGCGCTGCCGGGCTGGTGGGACGCACGATCTCGATCAAGGTGCGCTTCTCCGACTTCACCACGATCACGCGTTCCAAGACTCTGCGTGACCCGACCGATGTCAGCCGCGACATCTACGCGAGCGCCAGGGCGCTCTATGACGGGTTGGGTCTGCAGCGGGCCCGCCTGCGGCTGGTAGGGGTTCGCATGGAAGGCCTCATGGACTCCGACCTTGCACCGATCCAGGGCCTGCTCGACGAGCCGGCACATGGCTGGCGCGATGCGGATCGCGCGGTCGATCGAGCCAGTGCACGGTTCGGCGCCGGCGCCGTTCGCCCGGCCGCCCTGGTCGAAGATCCTCACTCGGCTACCACTCCGATGCGCGACGACCTATCCTGAGTGTGTCGTCGGTCCCAGGGTCTGAACTGACGATCACCAATGGCCGGTCGGGGCAACAAATCCCAACCGTCGGGCGTTGATGTCATCAGTGGACCCGGGCGCACGGGAGGTCGAAGGTGCCGCTTTCAGAGCACGAGCAACGCCAGCTGGAACAGATGGAACAAGCGCTGTATGCCGAGGATCCGAAGTTCGCCTCGCAGATGCAGGGCTCGGCTGCGCGCGCTCGCCTTCGCCGCCGCATCCTGATCGGGGCTGCAGGCGTCCTCGGGGGTCTGGGTCTGGTGTTCCTGACCGTGGTCCAGAACGTGGTCTGGTGGGGTGCCATCGGCTTCGCCCTGATGGTCGGCGGCGTGGCCTACGCGATCACCCCGGCCAGGGCCCCCAAGGCCGGGCTTGGTGCCGTAGCCCAGGACGGGTCGGTCCGCGCACACACGCCAGC
>JANOHS010000613.1:0-4719 GCA_031406655.1 Micrococcales bacterium | reverse complement strand
CTGCGGCGACCGACGTCGACGCAGCCTTCCCCACCAGCTCATCCGACAGCTCCAGTCGCAGGCGCGTCCAACCACATCATGCGCAGACTCTATGACCCGTACCCCTTCGCGGTATGCGAGTGGCCGTTCGCGACGGCGTCCCTACTTGCGGCAGCGCCCCTGATCAATGGCAAGATGCTGTACGACGCCCGAGGGTGAACAGCATGCAGGCACGTGCTGAGGGACCCATGGGCGACGTCCGGTCAGATGCGCATACGCAAGGGAGCGTCCGCAATGTCGGCTATCGCCGAGAGCACGTTCGATATCGTCATCCTCGGTGGAGGCAGCGGTGGTTACGCATGCGCGCTGCGCGCCGCCGAGCTGGGGCTGTCCGTCGCCCTGGTCGAGAAAGGCAAGCTCGGGGGCACCTGCCTGCACATGGGCTGCATCCCGACCAAGGCACTGCTTCACGCGGCTGAGGTCGCCGACACCGCCCGCGAAGGTGAGCAGTTCGGGGTCAAGACCACGTTCGAGTCTGTCGACATGACCGGGGTCAACGCCTACAAGGACGGCGTCGTCGGACGCCTCTACAAAGGCTTGCAGGGGTTGGTGAAGTCCAAGAACATCGAGCTCGTCGAGGGCGAAGGTCGTCTCGTCGCCACGAACGTCGTCGAGGTCGCCGGTCGTCAGCTGACCGGCAGGAACGTCGTCCTGGCCACAGGCTCCTATGCCAAGTCCCTTCCCGGTCTCGAGATCTCCGGGAAGATCATGACCAGCGACCAGGCGCTCTTCCTCGACCACGTCCCTCCCCGGGTCGTCGTCCTCGGTGGCGGTGTCATCGGGGTCGAGTTTGCCTCTGTCTTCAAGTCTTTCGGCTCCGAGGTGACGATCATTGAAGCGCTCCCCCGTCTGGTGGCGGCTGAGGACGAGGCGATCTCGAAACAGCTCGAACGGTCCTTCCGCAAGCGCAAGATCAACTTCCAGACCGGTGTGAAGTTCGCCGGTGCCACCCAGTCCGGTGACGTCGTCCAGGTGTCGCTGGAGTCCGGGGGGAACATCGAGGCCGACCTGCTGCTGGTGGCTGTCGGGCGCGGTCCGGTCACGGCGGGCCTGGGCTACGAAGAGGCCGGTGTCAAGATCGACCGAGGCTTCGTCCTGACCAACGAGCGCTGCCAGACCAACGTCGAGGGCATCTTTGCCGTGGGCGACATCGTGCCCGGCCTGCAGCTGGCTCACCGCGGCTTCGCCCAGGGCATCTTCGTGGCAGAGCAGATCGGCGGGCTCAACCCTCCGGTCATCGACGAGATGGGCATCCCGCGCGTCACGTACTGCGAGCCCGAGATCGCATCCGTGGGTTACACCGAGGCCCAGGCCAGGGAGAAGTTCGGCGAGATCGAGACCTACGACTACAACCTGGGCGGCAACGGCAAGAGCCAGATCCTGGCGACCCAGGGCTTCATCAAGCTCGTCCGCCAGAAGGACGGCCCGGTCGTCGGTGTCCATATGATCGGCGCCCGCATCGGTGAGCAGGTCGGCGAAGCCCAGCTGATCTACAACTGGGAGGCCTTGCCCTCCGACGTCGCACAGCTCATCCACGCTCACCCGACCCAGAACGAGGCCCTCGGCGAGGCGCATCTGGCTCTGGCCGGGAAACCGCTCCACGCGCACGCCTGACGGCGCCCGAATCTTCGGCTCCGCAGCCTGGCCCGCACCGCAGCCGTATCCAGTAACTTGAGGCAGTGACCGTCGCACCGCACAACAAGGAGACCGCAACTCATGTCTGAACGCGTGACCATGCCGGCTCTTGGGGAGTCGGTCACCGAGGGGACCGTGACGCGCTGGCTGAAGAACGTCGGCGACCAAGTGGCGCTCGACGAGCCGCTGCTGGAGGTGTCCACCGACAAGGTCGACACCGAGATCCCCTCGCCGCTCGCCGGCACGTTGCAGGAGATCCTGGTGGCCGAGGACGAGACCGTGGCGGTCGGCGCGGACCTGGCCGTCATCGGAGAGGGTGCGACGTCGCCGGCCGAGTCACCGGCCGAGTCACCGGCCGAAGCGCCTGAGGCGGCGCCCGGACGCGATGAGCCGCAAGAGGCATCCGAGCCGGCTGCTCAGGCAGCCGTCGCTGATGTCCCCGCTCAACCCGCCGAAGCACCTGCGGCACCGGCATCCTCAGCCGCAGAGTCAACCGGCGGTACCACCGTCACGATGCCGGCTCTGGGCGAGTCGGTCACCGAGGGCACGATCACCCGTTGGCTCAAGGCTGAAGGTGACCAGGTCCTGGTCGACGAGCCCCTGCTCGAGGTCTCGACCGACAAGGTCGACACCGAGATCCCCTCACCGGTGGCTGGCACTGTCACGAAGATCCTCGTCGGCGAGGACGAGACCGTTCCCGTCGGGGCGAATCTGGCCATCGTCGGTGGCCAGGTCGGCGCAGCACCCACCCCGTCGGCACCAGCGCAGCAGCCGGAGGCCGCCGCGCCGGAGGCCGCCGCGCCAGAGCCCGAGCAAGCCCCCACGCCCGAGCCCCAGGCGCCAGAACCTGCCGCACCGACCGCCACTCCCGAGCCTTCGGCCGCCGCCCCGGCACCCCCCGCACCGGATACCGCGGTTGCCGCGCCGGCACCAGCGTCCACCGGATCTGAGGCCGCGGCATACGTCACACCGTTGGTGCGAAAGCTGGCCAGCGACAACAACGTCGCCATCGCGGCACTGAAGGGCACCGGCGTCGGTGGCCGGATCCGCAAGCAGGACGTGCTTGATGCTGCGGCGGCCGCCAAGGCTGCAGCAGAAGCCAAGGCCTCGGTTCCCGCTGGCACGGCTGCCCCGGCGCCGGTTGCCGCGCCCACCTCCACGACATCTGGCGCAGGCATCTCGCCCAAGCGCGGAACGACCGAGAAGATGAGCCGGCTGCGCAAGGTCATCGCCGCACGCATGGTCGAGTCGCTCCAGGTTTCCGCGCAGCTCACCACCGTCGTCGAGGTCGACGTCACCAAGATCGCCAGACTTCGCGACAAGGCCAAGCGCGACTTCGAGACTCGCGAGGGCACCAAGCTCAGCTTCCTGCCGTTCTTCGCAGTGGCTGCGGTCGAGGCGCTCAAGGCCCACCCTTCGGTCAACTCCAGCGTCGAAGGTGACGAGATCACCTACCACGGCTCCGAGAACCTCGGCGTTGCCGTCGACACCGACCGCGGCCTGCTCGTGCCCGTGATCCGTGACGCCGGCGACCTCAACATCGCGGGGTTGGCGCGCAAGATCGCCGACCTGGCCGAGCGGACCCGCATGAGCAAGGTGTCCCCCGACGAGCTCGGGGGTGGGACGTTCACGCTCACCAACACCGGTAGCCGTGGTGCGTTGTTCGACACACCGATCATCAACCAGCCCAACGTCGCCATCCTCGGTACCGGCGCGGTCGTCAAGCGTCCGGTTGTGGTCCGGGACAAGGACGGCGACGAGACGATCGCGATCCACTCGATGGTCTATCTTGCGCTGTCCTACGACCACCGCGTGGTCGACGGCGCGGAAGCCGCACGATTCCTGACCACCATGAGGGCCCGTCTCGAAGAGGGTGCCTTCGAGGCATCCCTGGGTCTCTAGACCTCCCGCCGGATGCCGCCAATTGGTATGCCGCAACGCGTAGCCATCACCGGAGCCTCCGGTCTGATCGGGACGGCGCTGTCGGCGTTCCTGCGGGCACGTGGTGACGATGTGGTCCATCTCGTCCGGCGCCCGCCGAGGGACGGCTCCGAGATCGGGTGGGACCCCGCATCGCGAAAGCTCGACCCGAGTGACCTCTCCGGCTTCACTGCCGTCGTTCACCTCGCCGGCGCCGGCGTTGGCGACCATCGGTGGACCGCGGCATACAAGCAGGAGCTCCTTGCCTCCCGCGTGGATGGCACGACCACGGTCGCCACCGCGCTGGCCGACCTTGGTGAGCCCATCGCACTGGTCAGTGCCTCAGCGATCGGCATCTACGGGGACCGGGGCGAACGGACCCTGACCGAGGACAGCGAGGCGGGACAGGGCTTCCTGGCCGGAGTGGCCCAGGCATGGGAGGCCGCGACCGCACCGGCCAAGGACGCGGGGCTCAGGGTCGTGAACGCCCGGACGGGCCTGGTCCTGACCCCGCTCGGCGGTGCCATGGCGCGCGTGCTCCCGCTGGCCCGCCTTGGCCTGGCCGGTCCGCTGGGATCGGGCCGCCAGTACTGGAGCTGGATCACGCTGCACGACGAGATCCGGGCGTTGGCCCATCTGATCGACCAGGACCTCGCCGGGCCGGTCAACCTGGTGAGCCCCCAGCCGTTGCACCAGGCCGAGGTCATGAAGGCCCTGGGCGCCGTGCTGGGCCGTCCCGCCGTGCTGCCGGCGCCTGCCCTGGCGCTCAAGGTCTACCTGGGCGGTTTCGCCGGCGACATCCTGGCCAGCGAGCGCATACTGCCCAGCGTCCTGACTGCCTCGGGCTTCGTGTTCGACCACGACAACATCGAGGCTGCCATGCGCTGGCTGGTCGACCAGAGCTGACCCTTTGCTCACCTCAAACCCCTTTGCTCACTTCAAACCGGTTTCCGGCGTCGAACAGGCCCGCGAAACCGGTCTGAGGTGAGCACCCTCGAACGGGCTATGGCTGGGTCAGACCCAGGATCCGCCAGCCATCCGGAGCCAGGCTCAGAGTGAAGACCGACGGCCCGACGATCTCGCGTGGATGAGAGACCCTGCGCCCGTCCGGCTGACCGGTCTCAT
>JANOHS010000598.1:0-5536 GCA_031406655.1 Micrococcales bacterium | reverse complement strand
CGATCACCGCTGACTCTGGGCGGCCGCAGCTGCGGCCGTGGCACTTCGTCCTCTGCTTCGGTCTGGTCAGCCTGTTCGCGGACATGGTCTACGAGGGCGCTCGCAGCATCATCGGGCCCTACCTCGCGACCCTCGGGGCGTCGGCCACGGTTGTGGGAGTGGTTGCCGGCGCAGGGGAGTTCATCGGCTACAGCCTTCGAGTGGTGTCCGGATACCTGGTTCAGCGGGGGCGGCACTACTGGGCGTGGACCATCACCGGCTATGCCCTGACGGTCCTCAGCGTCCCGCTGATCGGCGCGACCAACATCATCGCCCCGGCGCTGCTGCTGTATGGCACCGAGCGGCTGGGCAAGGCGGTCCGTTCACCGGCCAAGGACACGCTGTTGTCCCACGCCTCGACCCAGACCGGGCGCGGTACGGCGTTCGGGGTCCATCAGGCGATGGACCAGCTCGGTGCCATGGCCGGGCCGCTGTTGCTGGCGGCGGTTCTCTCGCAACGGTCGGGCGACTATCGACTGGCCTTCGGTGTCCTGATCGTCCCCGGCGTCCTGGTGCTGGCGCTGCTCTTCTGGCTGCGTCATCGCGTCCCGGACCCATCGGCATACGAGGTGGCGGCTTTGGCGCCGCAGGCTTCGGCGGAGCCTTCGCAGCGCCACGTCGACGGCAGCGTCCGGGTCGGTATGCCGCCTCTGCTCTGGCAGTACATCGGTGCAGTTGCCTTACTGTCACTGGGGATTGCGTCGTTTCCGCTGCTCGCTTTCCATGCCCAGACCCAGGGTCTGCTGACGTCGGCACAGGTGCCGCTGCTGTTTGCCCTTGCGATGTTTGTCGACGGCTTGAGTGGACTGCTGATGGGTCGCTTCTATGATCGGCGTGGTCCCAGCGTCCTGCTGGTCGTGCCGGTCGCTGCGGGGTTGGCGGCCATGGCTTTCACCGACAACGCGACCCTGGTCTGGGTGGGCGTGGCGGTCTGGGGAGTCGTCCACGGCGTCCTGGACTCGACGGTCAAAGCCGTGGTCACCGAGCTCGTGGCGCCCGGTGCGCGCTCAATCGCGTTCGGCTGGCTGGCCTTCGCGCGTGGCCTCGGGCTGCTGCTGGCGGGCGCCGCGCTGGGGCTGGCCTACGACCAGAGCATCACCCTGGTGGTCTGGCTCGTCCTCGGGATCAACGCCGTGGCACTGGCCGTCCTGGCCTGGGTCGTGGCGCGTCTGTGAGCCGGCCGCGCAAAGACCAGCGTTGACATTCACGCCAGCCTGCACAGTGGTTGAGTACGCTTTTCTCCGTGGATCAGACCACGGCACAGGGCGCCGCCGCCGGCCGGAGACACCACGTGGTGGTGATCGGCTCCGGGTTTGGCGGGCTGTTCGCCACGCAGGCTCTCAAACGTGTCGACGTCGATATCACGCTGATCGCCAAGACCACCCACCACCTGTTCCAGCCACTGCTGTACCAAGTGGCCACGGGCATCCTGTCCGAGGGGGAGATTGCTCCATCCAACCGCGAGATCCTTGGACGCCAACGCAACTCACGCGTTCTGCTCGGCGAGGTCACCACGATCGACATCACCGGGCGGACGGTCACCTCGACGGCGCTGGACCAGACGATCCTCACGGCATACGACACTCTCATCGTGGCGGCAGGATCGGGCCAGTCGTACTTCGGCAACGACGAGTTCGCGCGGTTCGCGCCGGGGATGAAGAGCATCGATGACGCCCTTGAGCTGCGCGGGCGCATCTTCCTCAGCTTTGAGATGGCCGAGCTGGTCGACGACGAGGAGCAGCGCGCCCGGCTGATGACCTTCGTGGTGGTCGGCGCGGGGCCGACCGGGGTGGAGATGGCCGGGCAGATCGCTGAGCTCTCGCAGCGCACCCTTCGCCACGAGTTCCGGCGGATCGACCCTCGTTCGGTCCGCGTGGTCCTGCTCGACGCGGCGCCGTCGGTGCTGGGCACTTTCGGAGACCATCTGGGCGCCAAGGCAGAGGCCCGGCTGCACGAGATCGGCGTGGAGGTGCAGCTCGGAGCCAAGGTGGTCGGGGTCGACAGCACCGGCATCGAGGTCGAGGATGCGCAGGGGCGGCGCCGGATCGAGTCCATCTGCAAGGTGTGGGCCGCCGGTGTCTCGGCGAGTCCGCTCGGTGCCCAGCTCGCACAGCAGTCCGGCGCTGCACTGGACCGTGCGGGACGGGTCGAGGTCCGACCGGACCTGACCCTGCCGGGGCACCCCGAGGTCTTCGTGGTGGGCGACATGATCGCGCTGGACGGGCTGCCCGGGGTCGCTCAGGTCGCGATCCAGGGGGGCCGTCATGCGGCCCGCCAGATCGCGGCACGGCGGGCGGGCAAGCCCGATGGTCAGCCCTTCAAGTACCACGACAAGGGAAGTATGGCGACGATCTCGCGGTTGAGCGCGGTCGCCAGCATCGGCCCGATCCGGCTCAGCGGGTTCATCGCCTGGCTGATGTGGCTGGCCGTTCACCTCTTCTACCTCATCGGCTTCAAGCACCGGGTGACGACGTTGTTGCACTGGGCCGTGAGCTTCATCGGACGAGGGCGCTCCGAGCGGACGGTCACCGAGCAGCAGATCTTCGCCCGCCAGGCCTTTGAACAGCTCGGCCAGGACTTCTCCCCGACGCTGTCCCCGCGGCCCGGGCCAGATCCTCCGGGCTGAGACGTCGGCCGAACCAGTCGCCTAATGTTGGCTCATGGCCCCTCAACCCGAGTCAGCACACGAGGTCTCGACGCGGCTGCGGGCGGCCGGCTACCTGCCCGACGAGGGCCTTTCCACGATCACCTACCTTGCCCTGGCCATGCACCGTCCGCTGCTGCTCGAGGGCGAGCCGGGCACGGGCAAGACCTCCCTTGCCGAGGCGCTCGCCACGCTGCTGGACGCCCCGCTCATCCGGCTCCAGTGCTACGAGGGGATCGACGCCAGCCAGGCCCTGTATGACTGGGACTTCCCGCGCCAGATCCTGCACCTGAGGGCGGTCGAGGCAACCAGCCGGTCGAGCGACAGCGTGGACACCGAGGCGCTCGAGGCCTCTCTGTTCGCCGACCGGTTTCTGCTGGACCGGCCCATCCTGCGGGCGCTGCGCGAGCCCAACGCAGTGCTGCTGATCGACGAGATCGACCGTGCCGACGACGAGTTCGAAGCGTTCCTGCTCGAGGTGCTTTCGACCAACCAGGTGACCATCCCGGAGTACGGCGTCGTGCGGGCCGACAACCCGCCCGTGGTCGTCCTGACCTCGAACCGCACGCGGGAGCTCCACGACGCACTCAAACGGCGCTGCCTGTACCACTGGATCGAGCACCCGGATCTGGCGCGCGAGGTTGAGATCGTGCGCAGCCGGTTGCCCGAGGTCTCCGAGCGGCTGGCCGAGCAGGTGGCCCGGGCCGTGCAGCGGATGCGTGCCTCGGGCGACCTGGTCAAGCCTCCGGGTGTGGCCGAGACGCTGGACTGGGCCCAGGCGGTGTACCACCTCGGGCGCGACCACCTTGACCTCGAGACCGCAAGCGCCACACTGGGTGCCGTGCTGAAGTACCGCGAGGATGCGCACCGGGTACGCGACTCCCTGGACCTGATCCTGGCCGGATGAGCAGCATGGACAGCGACGTGGTCGGAGCCGCCGGTCTGGCGCCGGACGAGATGCTCGTGGCGTTCGCCCGCACGATCCGCCACAGCGGTGTCGCCGTCACCGCAGACCGCACCCAGGCCTTCCTGCGCGCGAGCGCATTGGCTGGGGCTGGCGACCGCCGAGGTGTCTTCTGGGCGGGTCGCGCGACGCTGTGCTCCTCGCCGCAGGACCTCGAACGGTTCGACGCGGCGTTCCGTGCCTGGTTCTCGGCCGATGGTCCGGCTGGTCCGGACGGCGAGCCGGCGACGCGATCGGTGCCGCGTGCCTCACTGGCACCCGAGGCGGTGGCCCCCGATGCGGGGGACGGCCAGGTCGTGCAGGCACTCGCGAGCCCCAACGAAGTGTTGCGGCATCGCGACATCGCGCACCTGTCGCCGCTCGAACGCCGTTCGCTGGCAACGTTGTTCGCTGGGCTGCGGGTCGATCCTCCGCGCCGGCGCAGCGCGCGGCGGGATCCGTCCCATCGCGGTGAGATCGACCCCCGGCGCACGCTGCATGAACAGCTGCGACGGGCGGGAGAACCCGGGCCCCTACGTCATCGCAGGCACCGGACCAAGGGCCGCCGGATCGTGCTCCTGATGGACGTGTCCGGGTCGATGGAACCGTACGCCGACTCGCTGCTCCGGCTGGGCCACCGGATGACCCAGGCGCTGCCGGGTCGCGTCGAGGTCTTCACGATCGGGACGCGGCTGACCCGCGTGACGCCGGCGCTTCAGCTTCGTGATCCCGAGGAGGCGCTCGGGGCAGCGGGTCGCAGCGTTCCGGACTGGTCCGGCGGCACCCGGCTGGGAGAGACGATCCGGGCCTTCACCAGCCAATGGGGTCAACGCGGTATCGTGCGCGGCGCGGTCGTCGTGATCGCCTCCGACGGGTGGGAGCGGGGTGACCCGCGGCTGCTCGGCGAGCAGGTCGCCAACCTGCGGCGGCTCGCCCATGCCGTCGTGTGGATGAACCCGCATCGCGGAAAGGCTGGCTACCAGCCAGTTCAGGGCGGAATCGCCGCGGTACTGCCGCACGTCGACCAGCTGGTGGCCGGGCACTCGCTGGCCTCGTTCGCCGAGCTGCTGAAGGTCGTGTCGCATGCGTGAGGTTCTGGACATGGGTGTCGCCTAGTCTGGTCGCATGCCGCTCGATTATCAGATCGCCGAACGCGTGCTGGCCAACGGCCTGAGGGTCATCGTCAGCGAGGACCACAGCGTTCCCGTGGTCACGGTGAACCTCTGGGTCAATGTGGGATCCCGGCACGAGGTCGAGGGTCGCACCGGTTTTGCCCACCTGTTCGAGCATCTGATGTTCCAGGGTTCGCGCAACGTGGCGTCGGGAGAGCACTTCTCGGCGCTCATGGGAGCCGGCGGGCGCCTCAACGCCACGACCTGGTTCGACCGCACCAACTACTTCGAGACGGTGCCGCGCGGCGCGATGGACCTTGCCCTGTGGATGGAGGCCGACCGGCACGGCCACCTGCTGGACGCGGTCAGCCAGGGCAACCTGGACAACCAGCGAGATGTGGTCAAGGAGGAGAAGCGGCAGCGCTACGACAACGTGCCCTACGGCAACGCCCTGATTGACATCTATGCAGCGATCTTCCCCAAGGACCACCCCTACCACCACGTGACCATCGGTTCCATGGAGGATCTTGACGCCGCCAGCCTGGAGGACGTGCACGAGTTCTTCCGCCGTTACTACGGGCCCAACAACACCGTGCTCACGTTGGTCGGGGACCTCACGCCGGACGAGGGATTCGCTTCGGCGGAGCGGTACTTCGGCCCGTTGCCGGCCACTGCGGCGGCCTCTCGAGGGCCGTTGGAGCCACTGGCCCCCCTGCCCGAGCCGCAACGCGACGAGCACATCGAGGATGTCCCCTCCGACCGTCTGCACCTCGCCTTCCGTCTGCCGGTGGATGACAC
>JANOHS010000575.1:0-2967 GCA_031406655.1 Micrococcales bacterium | reverse complement strand
GTGCATCTGCTTTTTGACTTCGTGCTCTTTCTCGTGCTCGTGCATGCACACAATCGCGGCTGGCTGCAGTTCTTCATCTACTGACCGCAGCGGTGAGGAAGACACGCCGCGTCCAGGACCTGATGGGTAGCTCGTCTTATGCTACGGATTCGTAGCGTATGATGGGTTCATGCCCATCAGTGACCGGCCCGCCGTGCAGCGGGTACAGCCCCCCAGCGCCCCCTACCGCGTGGTCAACCGCGTGCTGGGGTGGGTGTTGTCGTCCCCGCGGCGGGCTTCACGGGTCGGTGAGCATCTGCTGCTTCTGCATCTGATCGGCCGCAAGAGCGGCCGCCAGATCGACGTGCCGGTGGCATACCGCGACGCGGCCGACGGGCGCCTGCTGGTGCTGACCAGCTCGGGGTGGAGGGTGAACCTGCGTGGCCGCTCCGAGGTGGAGGTCACCCTGCGGGGCCGGCGGTCGCGGGCAGTCGCGGAGCTGGTCGAGGACGTGGACGCCGTGGCACGGGTGTACCAGGCGCTGATCTGCGAGCAGGGATACGCCAAGGCCGGGCGGCGGATGGGAATCCGGATCAACCTCGACCGCGTGCCTACCCAAGGGGAACTGGTCGACGCGGCTCGTCGCGATAACTTGTCGTTGATCTACCTCCAAGTCAGCGGGATCGCGCGGTGAACCGCCCCGTTATGGTCACTGGCGCCGGTGGCAACGTTGGTGGGGCGGTCGTGCGGTCGTTGATCGCTGCGGGGATACCCGTGCGTGCCGCGGGAACGAACGTGCGGGCCCTGGAGCGCTCGTTCCCGGGCGTGGATGTTGCGCACCTCGACTTCCACACGCCGTCCACGTTCGGCCCCGCCTTGCACGGGGTCGGCGGGTTGTTCCTGATGCGTCCTCCGCCGATCGCCAAGGTCGGACCAACTTTGAATGCGCTGGTCGACGTCGCAAAACAGACCGGGGTCGATCACGTGGTGTTCTCCTCGGTGACCGGCGCGGACACCAACCGGGTCGTGCCCCACCACCGGGTAGAGACCCACTTGCGGGCGTCCGGCCTGTCCTGGACCATCCTGCGGCCGGGATTCTTCGCCCAGAACCTCGCCGATGCCTACCGCTTCGACATCGTCCGCGACGACCGCATCTTTTTGCCCGCCGGTCAGGGACGGGCTGCGTTCATCGACGTGCGTGACCTCGGGGACGTGGTCGCCACCGTCTTCGCCGACCCTGCGGCCCATCGCAGCACCGGATACACCTTGACCGGATCACTGGCCGTGGATTTCCAGGAGGTCGCCGTGGTCTTGACCCGCGAGCTTGGCCGGCCCATCCGGTACCAACCAGCCAACGTCCTGACCTACATGCGCCACCTCAAAGGGCAAGGACTACCGGCCCCTCAGGTCCTGGTGCAGACAATCCTGCACACCGGGCTGCGCCGCGGGCAGGCCTCGAGGGTCGACCCGACCCTGGCCGCTCTCCTCGGTCATCCGCCACGCACCCTGCAGCAGTATGTGCACGACCACCGCACCATATGGTCATCGCCCACGCCCGCCAAGTTCTAGCGCGAATTGACCTCAAGAGCAGCCGATGACACGACGGGAGAGAGGGACACGGATGGACCCGCGGGTGATCCGGTCCCGGACGGCGGTGATCTCCGCGACCTTGGACCTTCTGGCCGAGCGGGGCATCACGGGCACCACCATCGAGGCCGTCGCTGAGCGCTCCGGGGTCGCCAAGACCACCATCTACCGCCAGTGGGACGGCCAACCTGCCTTGGTCCTTGACGCGATCGGGACCACCTTGCACACCCCGACCGACCCGGATACCGGCACCTTGCGCGGCGACCTGCTCGACCTTCTCGGCGGTTTTGTCGACGCCTTGAGCACCAGCCCCGCGGCAAGCCTCATGCTCGCGCTCATCGACGCGGCCGAACGAGACCCCGCCTTCGCCGCGCTGCACCACACCGAAGCCGCCCAACGCCACCAGGTCGTTCACACCGCCATCGTCCGGGGCATCGACCGCGGCGAACTAGCCCCGGGCGCGGACCCCGCCGAGGTTCTCGACATGGTCGCCGGCCCGGTCTTCTACCGGCGGCTGGTCTCATCCGGTGTCGTTGACCAGGCGTTCGCCCAGCGGATCGTCGACCGGGTCCTTGCCGCCTATGCCAGCTCCCGACCCCCAGGGCACCAGAGCCCAAAGGAAGCATTGAGAACCTCCTCGGACGCGTACTTCTAGCCGACTCCAACCCGATTGCGTTGGACCACGCCGGCCACGGTCGGGGTAGAAGGGCACCCAAACGTCATGTCTAGTCCGAAAATGAGGGTGACTTCGCGGGTCTGAATGCCCGACGGCGGTACGGCCGGACCGACGGTGTGCGGGGTTGTGGGTTCAGGCGGCTGGTTCGAGGGTGACGTTGTAGCCGAGGGCTTGGAGCTCGCGGACGTGGTTGCGCATCTTGCGGTTGAGGTTGACTCGGGAGTCGTAGTAGTCGGGTCCGAGGTCGTGGAACTGGGTGCTGTCGTCGCGCAGTAGGTGCCAGGCGATGATCAGGATGGATCGTCCGACCGCGACGATGGCTCGTTTCTTGCCGCGCCGGCGGGCGATTCGGCGGTATCGCTCGCCCAGGAAGGTGTTGGTACGTCCGGCGTTGACTGCAGCCTCGCCCAGAACCCTTGCCAGGTAACGGTTCCCGTGTCCGGTCGCGCCGTTGCCCTTCTTGCGCCCGGCCGATTCCTTGACGCCGGGGGCGAACTTGGCCCAGGACGAAAGGTGCGCCGGGGTCGGGAACCGGGTCATGTCCACGCCGATCTCGGCGATGATCACCGCGGCCGCGGTCGGTCCGATCCCGGGGATCTGGTCCAGGCGGGTCACCGCATCAGCGAAAGGGGCGAGCTGTTCCTCGGTTCGTACCTGGACCGCGTCGATATCGGCGCTGAGCGCGTCGATGCGGGCGAGCATCGTGGTCAGCAAGAACGCGTGGT
>JANOHS010000475.1:0-9986 GCA_031406655.1 Micrococcales bacterium | reverse complement strand
TCGAAGAGCATCCGCACGGTTGTTGCGGCCAGGTGGACACCG
Source organism: Micrococcales bacterium (assembly GCA_031406655.1). Taxonomy (GTDB): domain Bacteria; phylum Actinomycetota; class Actinomycetes; order Actinomycetales; family Dermatophilaceae; genus UBA4719. Next base: position 9,944 of record JANOHS010000475.1, on the reverse strand, counting down.
TCGCCGATCACCTCCAGGATCGCCTCGCCACGGGCGGCTGCGGCCAGAGCGGCGCTGACCGGACCCGGCGCGCGGTGATGCAGGGGCGGCATCGCGTTGAAGATGTGGGTCACCAAGGGTCGTCCACCGCGGGGTGCGGCGTCCAGACTGGCTCGAAGTGCGGCCCCGGCGGTCATGGCATCAGAGTCGGTGTGGCCGATGGCCCCCAGGATGGTGTGCGAGCCCAGCAGGGACGGAAGGTGGGCGGCGCCGGGACGTTCGGGCGCGAAGGTCATCTGGACGATCGCCTTGGGCGAGCCCCCGGCCGCGGCCGCCTCCACGAGGGCCTCCAGCAGCTGCGGGTCGACGTCGCAGAGTGCGGCCGGGTTCTGGGCTCCCCGGCGCGCCATCGACAGGAACGGCCCCTCAGATGTATGCCGGCCAGGTCGCCCCTGGCGACCAGCGCCGCGCAGGTCGACACGCCGTCGACCAAGGCATCGTGGGTGTTGGAGACCAGGCTGCCAACCGGCGAGGTGGTGCCCCCACGGTGGTGGTGGTCGACGGCACGTGCGGCGGAGGCGGTGTCTGCGCCGAACTCGCCGCCGCCGCCGCCGTGGCAGTGCACGTCGACCAGCCCCGGCAATATCGTGCTTCGCCCCGTCCAGCCAGCGGGGGGCCGCACATCCCTCCACAGCGCCGGAAGCTCAGAGGCCTTGCCAGCAAAGACGATCCGGTCACCGTCGATCACCAGGGCGCCGTCGTGGATGACCGCGAGCGGCGTGACCAGGCGACCGGTCAGCACAGTACCTGCATTGGTCCTCACGTGAGAATGATGGACTTGCTCGAGGCGTCTGGGGCCGTCGGGGTGCCCAGGGCAACGCCAACGGCCGCGGTGCCAGCACCCAGAGGGTGGCAAGTTATTTCAAGTTGACCTCGAAAGGAGGTTATTTTTTTTCAGCTTCTCTTGTATCGTCACATGCGGCAACGGTGTCAGTACTGACTGAGGAGAAGCTCTTGTCCCAATATTCGCTGTTTTCCCGTGGTGCCCTCTCGGCGATCGGTGTCGTCGGGATCCTGTCGTTGGTTGTTTCCGGGTGTTCCAGCTCAGGCGCGGACCCCAAGGCGCCTGACTCCGGCGGTAGCCCGGGCGGTTCGCTGGTTGTCGGTGTGACGTCCGACCCGGACACGCTCTTTCCCTGGAAGGCCACGCAGTTCCAGGCCGTGAACGTCCTTCAGAACGTCTACGGCACGCTGACAGAGTTCGACCAGGAGCTCAAAGTGGTCCCGGGGCTGGCCGAGTCGTGGGATGCGTCCAAGGACGGCCTCTCCGTCACCTTGAAGCTGCGTGCCGGAGTGACCTTCGCCGACGGCAGCACCTTCGGCTCGGAGGATGTCGTGAGCTCGCTCGAGAAGATCCGTCTCGAGGCGACTGCGGCTGTTTCGCGCACCGCTCTGGACTCGGTGGCCTCAATGGCGGCGCCTGACAAGAGCACCGTGGTGCTAACACTTTCCGCGCCTGATGCCGCTCTGCCGGCAAACCTGGCTGTGATCAACATGGCCATGCTCTCCGCCGACGACACCGAAGCTGCGCTCAACACGAAGCCGAACGGCACTGGCGCCTATTCCTTCGACTCCCGCGTCGCCAACCAGTCGATCACGCTCAAGAGGAACACCAAGTACTGGGGTGACAAGCCCACCCTCGACAGCGTCGAGTTCCGGGTCATCCCGGATGAGTCCTCCATCGTGTCCGCGATGCAGTCCGGAAACGTGCAGATGGCCGTCTTCGACGACCCTCTCGTCGCGAAGACCGCTGCTGGCCCGGCAATCACCGTCGCCAAGACGCCACAGCTCAGCTACCACGTGCTGCAGCTGAATGCGACCCGCGGCAACCTCGCCGACGTCAATGTCAGGCTGGCCATCCAGTGCGCGATCGACCGCCAGCAGGTTCTCGACACGGCTGCTCTCGGCGAGGGAGAGGTGACCGGACCGGTGACCTCACCCGCGTACAAGTCCGACCCAGCTGCGCGTCCGTGCCCCAAGCGCGACCTCGACAAGGCAGCGTCCTACCTTGCCAAGGCGGGCAAGGCCGAAGGCGTGACGATCAAGACGATCGTGTCGCAGGGTGAGTACGCCACCTCCGTCAACGAGGCCCAGAACCTCAAGTCGCAGCTCGCCGAGGCGAAGATCACCCTGGACGTCGAGACCCTGGAGTCAGGCGCCTACGTCGATCGTTGGATCGCCGGTGACTTTGACGCAGCCGTCGCTCTCAACGGCGGACGTCCGGACCCGGACGGTATGTATGGGCGCTACTTCACCAGCAAGGGCAACCTGAACAAGGTCACGGGGTACAGCTCGCCGGCCCTCGACGCGCTGTTTGCGAAGGGGAAGGCGACCACTGACCTGAAGGAGCGCACCGGCATCTACAAAGAGGTCTCTGCCGAGCTTGAGAACAACGCCGCGTGGGTCTGGCTCTTCACGAGCTACTCCTACACGGCTACAGGATCCAAGGTGAAAGGCTTTGTGCCGATGGCCAACGGCTCGTTGCAGTACCTGCGCGCCACCACCGTCAACTAGCGATTGCCGCCATCTGGCGCCGGCGTGGTTGCGCTGGCGCCAGATGGTCGGCGGGGAAGCCACAGGAACATGCTCCGAACTCTCGCCAACAACGCCGTGGTACGGCGGATCGCGGCCGCGTTGCTTACGCTCCTCGGCGTCGCGATCTTCGTCTTCATCATGCTTCGAGCCATCCCTGGCAACCAGATCACGGCCGGGCTCGGTACGGAGGCGGCTGCCCTGACCCCCGCGCAGAAGCTCTCACTCGAGCAGTACTACGGGCTTGACCAGCCGCTGTTCGTGCAGTTCTTCTCCTGGCTCGGCAACCTGTTCAGTGGCAACCTGGGCTTCTCGTCGCGGGCGCAGCAGAGCGTGCTCGACCTCACCATGGACTCCCTACCGGTGACCCTTGAGCTGGCCGTGATCTCGATCGTTCTCTCGGTGGTTATCGGCATCCCGCTCGGGATGCTCTCCGCGTCCAAGCCGAACTCGGGGCGGGACGCGTTCGGCCAGGTCATCGGGCTCGCCGGGCTGTCGATCCCCGCATTCCTGCTCGCGACCACTCTGCTCTCGGTGCTCGCGTCATCTTTTGGCTACAACCCGAACGGGCAGACCTTTGCCACCCTGCTCACGAACCCGCTGCTGAATCTGCAGCAGATGCTCCTGCCGGCGCTGGTGCTCGGCTTTGGGATCGCGGCGCCCATCATGCGTACAACCCGCACCGCTGTGCTCGAGGTCCGCTCGAACGACTTCATCCGCACGGCCCGGGCCAAGGGGGTCCCGCCACGGCGGCTCCAGCTTCGCCACGTGCTCGGCAATGCGCTCGTGCCGATCGTGACCATGACCGGGCTCCAGTTCGGCTACCTGCTCGGCGGTGCGGTCGTCGTGGAACAGATCTTCTCGGTGCCTGGGATCGGCAGACAGGTGCTGCTCGGGATCCAGCAGAAGGAGTACGCGCTCGTGCAGAGCACCGTCCTGGTGATCGCCCTCGCCTTCGTGATCGTCAACCTGCTGACCGATCTCACCTACCGCCTCATCGATCCACGCGTGCGCGCGTCATGACTGTGGTCGGCGAGACCATTCCGGTGTCGCCCAGCTCCGGTGTCCCGGCGCACCGGTTCCGCACCCTGCTCCGAAGTCCCAGCGGACTCGCTGGCCTGGTCATCATCACCGTGCTGGCTGTCCTCACGCTGCTCTCCTCCTTCTCCCTCCTGCCCTACGACCCGGTGGCCCAGGACCCGCCGTCCAGACTGCTGGCGCCGTCCTTCGAGCACCTCTTCGGCACCGATCAGTTCGGTCGGGACGTCTTCTCCCGGGTGGCGGCCGGGGTGGCCAACTCCGCCCTGATCGCCGTCGTCGCCGTGGCCGTCGCGGCCGTGGTCGGGGTTCTTGCCGGCCTCGTGGCGGGGTTCTTCCGGGGGTTCTCCGACATCATCATCGGCGGCCTCACCAACGTGCTGTTCGCGTTCCCGCCGCTGCTGCTCGCACTCTCTCTGGCGTCGGTCTTCGACCGGAACTGGTTCACGATCGCGGTGGCCATCGCGATCGTCTATGTTCCCATCTTCATCCGCGTCACCCGGGGGCCGGTGCTCTCGCTTCGGGAGATCGAGTTCGTGAAGGCCGCGACCAGCACCGGTCAGAGCCGCACCATGGTGATGCTGCGGCACGTTCTCCCCAACATCACCTCGATCATCATCATCCAGGTGACGCTCTCTCTGTCCTGGGCCGTGCTCACCGAGGCGTCGCTGAGCTTCCTGGGGCTCGGAGCCCCACCGCCGACACCCTCGCTGGGCTCGATGATCTTCGAGTCCCGCACCTTGGTCTACATCGCGCCCTGGACCATGATCGCGCCGGGTGTGATCGTCGTCCTTCTCGTCGTGGGCCTCAACCTCCTCGGTGACGGTTTGCGCGACACCCTGGATCCGCGGAACCGAGGCACGTCATGAGCGGGCAGGACAGCGATCTGGCCAGGATGGTTGAGCTCACCACTGAGACCGTGGACCCGCGTTATGCCGAGATCGACCGGATGTCGGTCGGGCGGCTGGCCACGCTCATGAATGAGGCGGACGCCACCGTGGCGGGAGCCGTCGCGCTGGCGCTGCCGGCGATCGTGCCGGCGATCGAGGCCGCGTCCGTGCGGATGAAGGCGGGCGGGCGGCTCATCTACGTGGGAGCTGGAACGCCGGGGCGGATCGGGGTGTTGGACGCGTCCGAGTGCCCGCCGACCTTCGGCACGCCGCCGGAGCTGGTCTTCGCGATCATCGCCGGGGGGCCCAAGGCCATCGTGTCGCCCCGCGAAGGGGCCGAGGACGATGCGTCCGCTGGCGCGCTGGCGATCGACGAGGCAGGTGTGACCGGGCTCGACACGGTCATCGGGATCGCCTCCAGTGGGCGCACGCCGTACGTGGTTGCGGCAGTGGCCCGAGCACGTGCGCTCGGCGCGCTCAGCATCGGGCTCTCGTGCAACGTGAGCACCATTCTCAGTGCGACGGCAGAGCACGGGATCGAGGTGTTGGTGGGCCCCGAGCTGGTAGGTGGATCGACCCGGCTGAAGGCTGGCACCGCCCAGAAGCTCGTCCTCAACATGTTTTCCACGATTCTGATGGTTCAGCTCGGAAAGACCTACGGGAACCTGATGGTGGACGTCCGCGCGACGAACGTAAAGCTGCGTGAGCGAGCGCTCGGCATCGTGCGCAGCGTGGCGGGGGTCGGCCGCAAGGAGGCAATGACCGCACTCGACCAGACGAGCTACAACGTCAAAGGCGCCATCCTCGTTCTTAAGCTTGGGGTCACGCCGGAGCAGGCCAAGGAACGGCTCGCTGGCGTTGACGGCCGACTTCGCACCGCTCTGGAGGAGACACGATGAGGATTCTGGGCATGATCTCGGGCACCTCACACGACGGGATCGACGCCGCTGTCGTCGATTTCAGCTTTGAAAGTGGTGCGCTGTCCGGGGTCGTGCGCGACCGCAGCAGCACGCCGTACTCCCCGGAGCTGCGGGCCAGGCTCATCGGTGCGCTACCACCGGCGAAGACGACCCTGGCCGAGATCTGCGAGCTTGACACCCTGATAGGGCAGGCCTTTGCCGACGCTGCAGCGGCGGTGATCGAGCGGGAAGGCGCCCTGGACCTCATCGTGTCGCACGGCCAGACGGTGTTCCACTGGGTCGACGGCGGTCATGCTCTGGGCACCCTCCAGATCGGTCAGCCGGCCTGGATCGCCGAGCGGACCGGGACGCCGGTGGTCTCGGACGTGCGCATCCGCGACATCACGGTCGGTGGACACGGTGCGCCGCTGGTCTGCTTTCTGGATGCCCTGCTCCTCGCCGGCCAGCCTGGTACGGCGGCGGCTCTCAACCTCGGCGGCATAGCCAATATGACGGTGCTTCGTGGCCCGGGAGACCACTTCGCCTACGACATCGGTCCGGCGAACGCCCTGATCGACGCCGTGGTCTCCCAGACACATGCGAACCCGCTCGGCTACGACCACGACGGGCTCATCGCGGCCTCCGGAACGATCGACGAAGACCTCCTCGCGGAACTGCTCGACGACCCCTACTACCGCCTCCCTGCCCCCAAGAGCACAGGCAAAGAGCTCTTCCACGGCAGCTACGTGAGCGACGCGATCACTCGCTTGCACAGCGCGCCGACGACGGCTGACCTCGTGGCAACGCTCACCGCGCTGACGGTGCGCTCGGTGGCGCGCGACGTGCGCGCGGCCGGAGTCGACCTCCTGGTCGTCTCTGGAGGCGGATGCCGGAACCCCCAGCTGATCGGCGGCCTGCGAGATGCCCTTCCCGGCGTCCGCCTCGTGCGCTCGGACGAGTTCGGTGCGCCGGCCGATGACAAGGAGGCGATCGCCTTCGCCCTGGTCGGTTGGTGCACCGCGCACGGGGTCCCCGGTTCGGATCCGGCCGGAACGGGTGCGCGTGAGGCGCGGGTGCTGGGAACGATCACCCCGGGGCGCGGACCCTTGGTCCTCCCAAACCCCCCGGACGAACCGCTCCGATCCCTGACCCTCACCCTGAGAGACTAGGAGAGCGGTCATGCCCCTGCACTATCGTTTCGCCTCCACGGCCGACCTCGACGGGATCGTCGAGGTCTTCCTCGCCTGTTGGCGCGAGAGCTACGCCACGGTGCTCCCACGACGGCTGGTCGAGGGGATGAGCGACGACCGCGCGGTTGAGCTGTGGACCCGAGTGCTCGGCGAGGCTGCAGGCGCGGATGTCCTGGTGGCCGAGTCGCGGGAGGCGTCAGGGGGTGTGATTCTCGGCTTGGCCCGGATCGCCACCGGAGCGCAGGGTGAGGGCATGATCCACTCTCTTTACGTGGCACCGCACGCCCACGGACGGGGAATCGGGTCGGGGCTCCTGGCCGAGGCGTCCGACGCGCTCATCTCGGCGGGCTCGGTCACCGCGCACCTCTGGGTGTTCAAGGAGAACGTTCCCTCGGTGACGTTCTATCAGCACAACGGCTGGCTTCCCGACGGACGAACCCGCGTGCAGGAGGAGTTCGGGGAGCCGGAGATCCGGCTGGCCACGGTCCTCCGCCAGTCGCAGGACCCGGCGTCGCCATACAACGGCAGGGGGCGCTGACGTGACGCCAAGGATCGAACGGCTCATCGTCCACGATGTGCGCATCCCGCTCCTGCGCCCCTTCGTCACAGCTGTTCGGCGGATCGAATCACTGGACGCCGTCCTGGTCGAGCTCGTCGACACCGACGGCCGGCGCGGATGGGGCGAGGCCGCCGCCAGCTGGCGGGTCACGGGGGAGAGCCCCGCGAGTATCCGGGCAGCCGCCAATGGTCCCCTTGCAGACGTCGTTGTGGGGCGTGGCGCGCAGGACGTCGACGTCCTCAGCACCGAGCTCGCGCGCAGCGTGGTGCACAACTCCGCGGCCAGGTCGGCCGTCGAGTGTGCCCTCTACGACCTCGCGGCGCAGGGCTCGGGGCTCGCTCTCAGCGCCTTCCTGGGCGGAAGCGAAGCGCCAGTGCGCACGGACATGACCCTTTCCGCCGAAGGCACCGACGAGCTCGTCCGGCATGCCCTTGAGCATTGCGACAACGGGTTCGGCACGCTGAAGATCAAGGTGGGCGCCGGTCAGGACGACGCGAACGCCATCCTGGCCGTGCGGGAAGCCGTTGGGGCGGACGTGGTGCTCCGCGTCGACGCCAACCAGGGATGGGACCCCGAGCAGGCCGTGCGGATCATCTCGTTCTGGGAGGACCATGGCGCGAATCTCGAGTTCGTCGAACAGCCGGTCCCGGCCGGCTCTCTCGACGACCTCGCCTCGGTCACCCGCCGGGTGGACACGCCCGTGCTCGCCGACGAGGCGGTGTGGACCCTGCGCGACCTGACCGCGCTGGTGCAGCGGCGCGCCGCCGACCTGGTCAACGTGAAGCTGGCGAAGACGGGCGGGATCGCTGAGGCGCTTCGCCTGATCCAGGCGGCGACAGCGAACGAGATCGGTGTGCTCGTCGGCTGCATGATGGAGAGCCATGTCGGGATAGCCTCGACCGTCGCGGTCGCTGGAACGCTCGCGGCGGCCGATGTCCGGCGGGCTCAGGACCTCGACGCCGGGCTCTGGCTCGCCTGGTCTCCGGTGCTCGGAGGCGTGCAGTATCGCGGTGACGCCGTCGGGTCGGCCCAAGGCGCCGGGCTGGGCATCGAGGGTCTCGCACCCGCAGGGCCGGCAACATGAGTTGCACGGGCGGCCTTGCAGAAACCGCCGCGCGCTTGGTCGCGGGCGTGCCCGCCGGTCTGCCTCCCGAAAGCACGCCCCCCGCCGGGCTGGCCCTTGCGCTGCGCACCCCTGGCCTTGCCCAGAGCGCGGCCGCAGGGTTCCGGGGCGTGAGCTCCGACGGCGCAGAGTCCGCGGCACTGACCGTCGACACCCATCACGATCTCGCCTCGGTCACCAAGATCGTGGCGACCACCACGGCACTGATCCGCCTCGTCTCCGAGGGCGTTGTCCGCCTGGACGACAATGCAAGGCGATACCTCCCCGGTCTGGGGGAGGGCGAGAAGGCATCGATCACCCTGCGCCAGCTGTTGCTGCACCGCGCGGGACTGTGGGAATGGCACCCGCTCTACCTGGCGGCGGATGACGCCTCCGCGGCGTCGGACTACGTGGAGCGACTGCCGCTGCGGTACCGCCCAGACACGGAACGCCACTACTCCGATCTGGGCTACATGCTCCTCGGGCGAGTCGTCGCCCGAGTCACCGGGCAACCGCTCGAGGACGCAGTGAGCTCACTCGTGACGGGTCCACTGGGGATGACATCGACGCAGTTCGTCCACCCGGCCGGCCGCGAGGTCGCGACGAGCTGCTTCGGGGACCAGTGCGAGATGGCAATGGTCGAAACCGGGATTCCCTACCCTGTGCCGTTCCGCAGCACCGACTTCGGCTCCTGGAGACTTGAACCCGTCAGCGGCGATGTCTGCGACGGCAACGCATTCCATGTGTTCGGGGGGGTCGCGGGCCACGCCGGGCTGTTCTCGACGCTCACGGACCTGGTGACATTCGCCGTCGCGTTGGCGAACTACACCGAGCACGAGGACCTATGGAGACCTCAGGTCGCTGAGGAGTTCTTCGCTCCCGGCCCTGATGCCGCACAGGCACTTGGTTTCCGCCGCTATCGCCTCGATACGGGCATCGAACGCGTCGACATGCTCGGCCATCCCGGGTTCGTCGGCTGCGGCGTCGGGTTCGTCCCCGGACGCGGCATCGCCCTGGCCCTTGCCAGCAACCGCCTGCTCACCTCGGGCACTCCGGTCCCCACCGAGCACCTCTGGCAGCAGGCGATGGCGGCCGCTAGCAAGGCGATCGGGGAGGAGGCAGCATGACCGACGACCACCAGACCGAGCCCGCATCGGGCGGCGAGGCGCAGCTGACGACCGAGGAGACCATGGAAGCCCCTACCCCAGTTCTGGCCATCCGCCACCTGTCGGTCTCGTTCCGCACAGGCTCCCGCGAGGTGCAGGTCGTCCAGGACGTATCCATCAATGTGATGCGCGGCCAGACCGTCGCGGTTGTGGGGGAGTCAGGTTCGGGCAAGTCGACCACCGCCGCGGCCATCAACCGGCTGCTTCCCGAGAACGGCCGGATCACCAGTGGCGAGGTGTGGTTCGGCGGTCGGGACCTCACGAAAGCCAGCGAGCGCGACATCCAGAAGATCCGGGGTGTGGGCATCGGCCTGGTTCCGCAGGACCCCATGTCGAACCTCAACCCGTTGATGCGAGTCGGGGCGCAGATCGCCGAGGCGCTCGAGGTGCATGGTCTCGCGTCGGGCCGGGCGGCAAGAGCCCGCGTGATCGAGCTCCTCGACATGGTAGGCATCCCCGACCCCGCGCGGCGGGTGAACCAGTACCCGCATGAGTTCTCCGGCGGTATGCGGCAGCGAGTCCTCATCGC
>JANOHS010000466.1:0-2342 GCA_031406655.1 Micrococcales bacterium | reverse complement strand
TGTTCATCGTCGTCGTGCTGGTCCGGCCGCAGGGTCTGTTCGGGATGGGCGTCGGCACCGAGGAGGTTGGCCTGAAGTGAAGCGCTACTACCGGATCGTCATCGCAGCGGCCGTGGTCGTCATCCTTGCTGTGCTCCCGCTCGTCGTCACCGACCAGTACCTGCTCAACAACGCCATCCTCGTCGTGATGTTCGTAGGCCTCACAGTGGCCTGGAACATCGCGGCTTTCGGCGGGGCGCTCTCCCTGGGACACGCGGCCTTCTTCGGGCTTGGCTCATACACCTCGGCGCTCCTGCTCCTCCGATTCGACATCAACCCCTGGATCGGGATGGTCGGGGGGGTAGTCGTGGCCGGGCTGGGCGGTCTCCTGCTTTCCATCCCCCTGCTGAGACTGCGGGGGCCGTTCTTCACTCTTGCCTCATTGGCCTTCGTCGAGGTGCTCCGGCTGCTCTCGATCTACGCCCGCGACCTCACCGGCGGTTCTGAGGGCCTGACGGTTCCCTCCCGGCCGGGCTGGCTCTGGATGTCCTTTCTCGACCGGCAGCCGTACTACTACATCGTGCTAGCCATGTCGGTGATCACCGTGGCGATCTCGGCAACGATCTACTACTCGTGGATCGGCTACCAGCTGCGCGCATCAGGGGCGGACGACGAGGCGGTGAAAGCCCTCGGCGTCCGCTCGTCCCGGCTCAAGGTTTTCGCTCTTGTCGTCAGCGCCGCCGTGACGGGCGCCTTTGGAGCCTTCGCCGCGCAGTACTACTTCATCATCGATCCGGACACGAGCTTTTCCTACACGCTGTATTCCCTGCAACCGGCACTAAACGGGATCGTCGGAGGCATGGGCACGGTGCTGGGCCCGATCATCGGCGCAGTCCTCATGACCCCATTGGGCGAATACCTGCGCAGTGCCTTTGCCGACGAGCAGGGCCTGAGCTACATCATCTATGGCGTGGTGCTCATCCTCGTTGTCCGCGTCATGCCCGGTGGGCTGATGTCGGCGATCCGCAAGGTTACCGACCGCCTTGGCCGTGGTGGCCGCCGGCGGGCGGCAGCGGCGGCCGCGGCAACCGCCGTTTCCGACGAGCCCCGACCGACCAAGGAAGAGATGAAGTCATGACTCTGCTCAACGTCGAGGGGGTGTCGAAGCGCTTCGGCGGAGTCCAGGCGGTGCGGGAGGTTTCGCTCCATGTGGACGAGGGGGAGATCCTCGGAATCATCGGGCCGAACGGTGCAGGCAAGACCTCCTTGTTCAACCTGATCACCGGCACGATCAAGGCCGACGCCGGGCGGATCACCCTTGGCGGTGAGGACATCACCCAACGAGGGCCTGTCGACCGCTGCCGCCTTGGCATCGGTCGCACTTTCCAGGTGGTGCGCCCCTTTACCGGGATGACCGTTGCGGAAAACGTCATGGTGCCCGTCCTCGTCCACACCAAGCGGGTGGGCGCGGCGAAGGCGAAAGCGGTTGCCCTTCTTGAAGAGCTGAGCATCGGCTTTCTCGCCGAGCGCGACATAGGCTCCTTGACCCTCGCACAGCGCAAACGGGTGGAGGTTGCCCGGGCGCTGGCCACCGAGCCGAAACTGTTGCTGCTCGACGAGGTCCTGGCTGGGCTTAACAGCAAGGAGGTCATCGACGTCCTACCCTTCGTCGACGAGGTGCGGCGACGTGGGGTCTCGATTCTCATGATTGAGCACCTCGTCGCCGCCCTTACCTCGGTGAGCGACAGGCTCGTGGTCCTTGACCGTGGAGCGCTTATTGCGGAGGGTCACTCCGACCTCGTTCTCAAGGATCCGGCCGTAGTCACCGCCTATCTCGGGGAGGAGAAGCACGATGCTGCAAGTTAGGAACCTTAACGCCTACTACGGCGAGTTTCAGGCCCTCGAGGACGTCAGCCTGGACCTGCCCGACCACGGAGTCACGGCTCTGCTGGGGGCGAATGCGGCCGGAAAGACGACCACCCTGCGGGTCATCAGCGGCGTGTTGCCGCTGCGTTCCGGATCGGTGCTCCACGACGGCGAGGACCTTTCCAAAGAGTCACCCGCCGCTAGGGTGGCCCGCGGCATCGTGCATGTGCCCGAGGGGCGCATGCTCTTCGGCACCCTGACGGTTGAGGAGAACCTCCTCGTCGGTGGTTACGCGAAGCGCAAGAGCAAGGACTACCGGAAGAACCTCGACCGGGTCTACGACATGCTCCCTCAGCTCGCCGAGAGGCGCAGCCAGATGGCCGGCACTTTGTCCGGCGGCGAGCAGCAGATGTGCGCCGTCGGCCGCGGTCTCATGGCTGAACCGCGAATCCTCATGATCGACGAGATGTCCCTTGGCTTGGCGCCTGTCGTCGTTA
>JANOHS010000450.1:0-6484 GCA_031406655.1 Micrococcales bacterium | reverse complement strand
CATCCGTTATCAAGGGCAGGTATGCCGAGCTGGTTGACCGCGAGTCCGCCTACGAGAGGCTGCAGGCACGTATCCAGGCAGCGCCGACACCCGAGCAGGCGCCGGCACCGGTTCCTGCGGGTAGCCAGGCACCGCAGGGTCGCGAGCCCAAGGTCGAGGAGTCGATGGTCCAACAGGTCGTCACGTCGAGCGCGTTCAGGTCGATGCTGCGCTCGGCCGGCACCGTGATCGGCCGCGAGATCACCCGGTCGATCTTCGGGACGGCCCGCCGCAGGCGCTGAAGCCCACTCGTTGGCGGAGGATAGGGGATTCGAACCCCTGAGGGCTCTCACCCAACACGCTTTCCAAGCGTGCGCACTAGGCCACTATGCGAATCCTCCGTCGAGGAGGCTACCGGAGGGGGCGCCGCACTCCACAATCGACCGTCGCCACCGGATCCCTGAGCCTGCTCGGGATCCGACTACAGTGGTCCGCAGACCCCTCGCGTGGTGGTACCTCGCTGAACTCCCCCAGGGCCGGAAGGCAGCAAGGGCAGGTGAGCTCTTCCAGGTACGCGGGGGGTCCTTCGCTGCGCCGAGTCGGTGGCTCGTTGCGGCGAAACCACCGTTTGAGGGTGGAGATCGGCCCCACACGGTGGTTCCGGCGCAACAAGCGGCTCGCGGGTGGGAGAGTCGGGGGTGCCGACTAGGTTGGGTCCGTGAGCACAGCGCTGTATCGCCGCTACCGGCCCGAGCTTTTCGATGACGTCATCGGCCAGGAGCACGTGACCGAGCCCCTGATGCAGGCGCTACGGACCGGGCGGGTCAACCACGCCTATCTGTTCAGCGGGCCGCGCGGCTGCGGCAAGACCACCTCGGCCCGGATCCTGGCCCGCTGCCTGAACTGCGAGCAGGGGCCGACGCCGATCCCGTGCGGTGTGTGCGACTCCTGCGTCGCGCTGGCTCGCGGAGGCTCGGGGACCGTGGATGTCATCGAGATCGACGCGGCCAGCCACGGCGGCGTCGACGACGCGCGCGACCTGCGCGAGCGGGCGGCATACGGGCCTGCCCTTTCGCGGTACAAGATCTACATCATCGACGAGGCGCACATGGTGACGCCGCAGGGCTTCAACGCGCTGCTCAAGATCGTCGAGGAGCCGCCGGAGCACGTGAAGTTCATCTTTGCCACGACCGAGCCCGACAAGGTCATCGGCACGATCCGGTCCCGCACCCACCACTACCCGTTCCGGCTCGTGCCCCCGCTGAGGTTGCAGGACTACCTGGGTGAGCTGTGCGTCTCAGAGAAGGTCGCGGTCGCCCCGGGCGTCCTCTCGTTCGTCGTCCGCGCTGGGGGCGGCTCGGTCCGCGACTCGTTGTCCGTGCTCGACCAGCTGATTGCCGGGTCCGGCGACGACGGTCTGACCTACGAGGGGGCCGCCGCACTGCTGGGGTTCACCGAGGGTGAGCTGCTCGACGCCACGATGGACGGGCTCGCGGCCGGCGACGGCGGCTCGGTCTTCCGCCAGATCGACAAGGTGATCGAGACCGGTCACGACCCGAGGCGCTTTGTCGAGGACCTGCTCGAACGCCTGCGTGACCTGATCGTGCTTGCGGCGGTTCCCGACGGCGCATCGTCGGTCCTGCGCGGCATCCCCGAGGACCAGCTCGAGCGGATGCGTCAGCAGTCCGCAGCATTTGGGCCGGGCGCCCTCTCACGATCGGCGGACATCGTCAACGCGGGCCTCACCGAGATGACGGGCACAACGGCGCCGCGTCTGCAGCTTGAGCTGATCTGCGCACGGGTGCTGTTGCCGGGCGCCTCCGGCGAGCGCGGGTATGCCGCGCGCCTGGACCGCCTCGAGCGCCGCCTCGAGATCGGTGGAGCCACAGCACCTGCCGGTGCTCGGTCGACACCTGCGCCAATTGAACGCGAGCAGACCACTTCGGGGGGACCTGAACAGGCGGCACCTGCCCGTGAGGCGCCTGCGGAGGTGGCACCCGTCCCGAGTGCCCCGATGTCCGGTGCCGGGGGCACGAACGACGTGGTCCACCCACCGGTCGCAGGGTCGCCCACGCCCGTGACAGCGCCGTCCGCGCCGGTGCCCGGCGGCATCGACACGGACGCGATCCGTCGGTCCTGGCCCGACATCCTGGCCAAGATCTTCTCCATCCGTCGTACCACGTGGACCTTCCTGTCGGAGCACACCCAGGTCCTGGACTACGACGGCACGCGCCTGCTGCTCGGGATCCAGACCGAAGGCCTGGCCACCACGTTCCGACGGGGACAGCACTCCGAGCTGGTGCGTCAGGCGCTCAGTGAGGTGCTGGGGGTCGAGGCGATCGTCGAGGGCATCACGACGCCTGCGTCTGCGCGTCCTGCGCCGGCTACCCATGTCGCTGCACGCGTGCCGGTTGCCGCCGATGCTCAGTCGCCGGTGCCCTCCGCAGCTCCTGATCCGCCCACACCGGATCTCTCGTCGCCGATGCAGCGCGCACGAGCAGCGGTCGCAAAGGAGTCGAGCACCCGGGCGACGAGCTCCGCTGCGTCGGCGGCCGACGACAGCGTGGTCAGCCCCGATGACGAGGACATCGAGGAGGCAGGAGAGGTGGGACAGCCTGTCATCGCGCGGGTCCTGGGTGGCACCGTGATCGGCGAGATCGACCAGTAGCCCGATCGGGCCGTTCGCGTGTGCGTCGGAGGTGGCCGGCCGCACGGTCGTTCACCTTTTCGGGCTAGGCTCACCGATGTGTATGAAGGCGTGGTCCAGGACCTTATCGACGAGCTCGGCCGGCTACCCGGCGTGGGTCCCAAGAGTGCGCAACGCATTGCGTTCCACCTGTTGCAGGCCGATTCCGTCGATGTGAACCGACTGGTCAGCGCGCTGGTGGAGGTCAAGGACAAGGTCCGCTTCTGCAGCATCTGCGGCAACGTGGCCGAGGCTGAGCAGTGCCGCATCTGCCTGGATCCCCGCCGGGACCTGACCAGCATCTGCGTCGTCGAGGAGCCCAAGGACGTCGTGGCCGTCGAGCGGACCCGCGAGTTCCGGGGGCGCTACCACGTGCTCGGCGGGGCGATCAGCCCGATCGAGGGCATCGGGCCGGACGACCTGCGGATCAAGGAGCTGCTGACCCGGCTGGCGGATGGCGACGTCGCTGAGGTCATCATCGCGACCGACCCCAACCTCGAGGGCGAGGCCACGGCCACCTATCTGGCCCGGCTGCTGCGACCGATCGGCCTGAAGGTCACGCGGCTGGCGTCCGGGCTGCCGGTCGGGGGAGACTTGGAGTACGCCGACGAGGTCACCCTCGGACGGGCCTTCGAGGGGAGGAGACTGATCGATGTCTGATGAGCTGACGATCCTTGGCGAGGAGTCCGCCCGCGATGCCCGCGCCTACCTGTCAACGGTCACCGAGGTCGCCTCCGGCGCCGAGCCCGATACTGCGATACCCATTCTGCTGCTTGCGGTTTCGCAGGTCCTGGTGGCTGGAGCACGTCTTGGCGCCATCATCGACGTGGTGCCCGATGAGCGGTTCGAGGCCGATCCCGGGCCGGATGCCGACGTCGACCCCGTGCGACAGGGGCTGGTCAACCTGTTCGAGGGTCTGGACGACTACGTCCACGTCGTCGACCCGCTGGTGGGCGTCGCCGTGGCCAAGGGCTCGCTGTCCAACGATCTTGCCGAGGTGGCCGCGGCGTTGGACCACGGCTTGCAGCACTACGAGAGCGGACGGGTCAGCGAGGCCCTCTGGTGGTGGCAGTTCAGCTACCTGTCGTCCTGGGGCGACAGCGCCACGCGGGCGTTAGGGGTCCTGCAGGCCGTGCTCGGGCACATCCGGCTCGACGCCGACGCGGACGACGTGGCTGAGGCAGAGTTTGACGCTCTTCACCCCTGAGGTCCGGCCCAAGGTTCTGGCCGGTTCGGCTGTGACCGCGTTCACGCGATGCGGGTGCCGCGGGACAGCCTGCGGACCGGGGTCCGCAGGCGGCGCACTGCCACCCATGTCGCCGCGGCTCCGAGAAGACCGAGGAACACGAACCCGTAGGGCCAGACCGCGGGCACCTGGTTCAGGCGATCGCGCTGGAGCTGCTCGGGGGACCCGATGTTCGCGCCCGCGTTCGCGCCAACGTTCGGCTGCGGCTCGAGCGAGGCAACGGCGAACTCCGGCCAGCACTCGTTGAGAGAGTCCTCCGTGGTGCCCATCCGAGCCATCCTGGCGCCGTCGCTGATCATCTGCAGTGGCTCAAAACCCAGGTAGGGCAACGCTTTACGTGACGGAGCGGCATCGGCCACCACGACGAACGGGTTGAGTGCCAAGAGCCACCAGGTGCGCTCCGTGTGCAGGATCATCTGCTCCCGGATGACGTACACGCAGTCCGCTGGCGTCGGCTCGATGATGGTCTTGTCATCTGGGCTGGCCGGCTGGTGCTCCTGGAACCAGGTGTCCGGGACGACCTTGACGCGCACGGCCCCCTGGGTCGACATGATCGGCATGGAGACCAGGAACGCGATGACCGTGCCGACCGTGAGCGCGGCCACCGTCAGGTACGTCAGAACCGCCGAGGAGATGGTTCGCGCGGTCAGCGACGAGAACATCAGCCCCAGTGCGCAGACCACAGCCAGGACGAAGACGAGCACGGCCACCGCCAACAGCATCCGACCCACCTCGACCCCGCCGGCGATCCAGGCCCACACCAGGAACGGCGAGGCGGCGAGCAGGAACGCGAGCGAGATCGCCCAGGCCGCAAACAGCTTGCCGAGCACGATGTCGGCCGGGGTCAGCAGCGTCGTCTGCAGGGTGGCCAGGACCCCGTGCTCCCGGTCGCCGTTGACCGAGGTGGCCGTCAGCGATGGGACCACCAACATGCCAAGACCAAGCACGAAGAAGAGCACCACGTCATACAGCGTCGTCCCGCGGTCGCCAGTCAGCGTTGTGGCAGGGTCGCCCTGCTGGGAGCTGACGGCCCACCAGGTCAGTCCGGCGACGGCGCCGATGACCAGGACCCAGATGCCGAGGACGATTGGCCAGCGCGACGTCCGCAGCCGTTGCCTCAGCTCCAGGACTGCGATCGTCCTGATTCCATGCAGGCTCATCGCCGGTCCTCCGTCGCTGCCAGGTAGGCCGTCTCCAACGTCCCGTAGCTCGGGGCGAATGCCGTGATCGGTATGCCGTCACCGACCAGCAGGGCGAGCAGCTCGGATGCGGCGACGTCCCCCGCAACCTCGACGTCGACGGCGCCGGTCAGTGGCTGGGTGGCCACACCGTGGTGGGCGAGTGCCGCCATCAGGCGCGGCGGGTCGAGCGAGCTGATCCGCCACTGCGAGACGGTCTCGGCCGAGTCGGAGTCCGTGAGGTCCTGCACGGCCACACTGCGGCCGCGGGCCACGATCACGGCACGGTCGGCGATCTCCTGCAGCTCGGTGAGAATATGGCTGGAGACCAGCAGCGTCGCGCCGGACGCGGCCAGCTGCCGCAGGGTGTCCCGCAGCTCGATCCGGCTTCGCGGGTCCAGACCGGACGCAGGCTCGTCCAGCAGCAGGATGCTCGGGTGGTGGACCAGTGCCCGGGCCAGGCCCAGACGTTGCTTCTGGCCGCGCGACAGCACGCGGGCAGGTCGGTCGGCCAGCTCGCCGAGGTGGACGAGCTCGAGCAGCTCCGCTGTCCGGGTGCGAGCGTGGCCGGGCGCCATCTGGTATGCCGCAGCCACCGTCTCGAGGACCTCGCGCACCGTGAGCGCGTCCCAGGTGCCGAACCCGTCCGGCATCCAGCCCATCGTGGCCCGGATCTCACGTGGGGCGGCGACGGGATCCATCCCGGCGATGCGGATCGAGCCGGAGTCGGGGGTCAGGAGCGTGGCCAGCATCAGCAAGAGCGTGGTCTTGCCGGCGCCGTTGGGGCCGACGAGGGCGGTCACCTCACCCGGCCTCGCCTGCAGGTCGATCTGGTCCACCGCCAGCACCGACCCAAAGGCTCGTCTGACCGCGGTGACCTCGATCCCGGCTCCCGCGTCCATAGGCCCGCCCCTCGTCACTTTGTCCGAATGTCGCAGCGTCAAGAATGTAGCGGCACGAACACCCCAGGCGAGGGTATTTGCCGCCCGGCGGGGGTCACGATCTGGTGCACGTAGCATTGGGCCCGATGAGTATGACGAGCACAGCGCAGAGCAAGTCGCGCGCGACAACCTCCGCAGCGAAGGGGCGCACCCCGCTTCCGGTAGCCGTTGTACAGGCTCGGCGCAGGCGGTCGTTCGCCGTCATCAGCCACCCGGACGCCGGCAAGTCGACCCTCACCGAGGCCCTTGCCCTGCATGCCCATGTCCTGAACCGGGCAGGAGCGGTGAACGGCAAGGACGGTCGCGGCGGCACGGTGTCGGACTGGATGGACATCGAGCGCGAGCGCGGGATCTCGATCACCTCCGCGGCGTTGCAGTTCACCTACCGCGACACCGTGATCAACCTGGTCGACACCCCTGGCCACGCCGACTTCTCCGAGGACACCTACCGGGT
>JANOHS010000439.1:0-4417 GCA_031406655.1 Micrococcales bacterium | reverse complement strand
GAACAGGTCAACGCCCGGCTTGCCACAGAAGCTGCCAGGGAAGATGCCGTCGTGGCGCCGGCCACCTCGGGCCAGTCCCTGCGTCGCACCTTCTCCGACCGGGTGGACACGGTCCTGCTCAACCCTTGGGGCGGCATACCTGTGTTCCTGGCGGTGGTGTGGCTGTTGTTCGAGCTCACGACCAGGTTCGCGGCGCCGCTGCAGGGTCTCATCGGATCGCTGGTCAACGGGCCGCTGGCCATAGCCACCACCGGCCTGCTCGACCTGGTTGGCCTGGGTGACAGCTGGGTTCAGGGACTGCTGGTCGACGGCCTGCTCGTCGGCGTCGGCACCGTCCTGACGTTCCTGCCGGTCATGGCGATCATGTTCGCTGCCCTGGGCGTCCTGGAGGACTCCGGGTATCTTGCGCGAGCCGCCTTCGTCGCCGACCGCGCGATGCGTTCCCTTGGCCTCGACGGGCGCGCGCTGCTGCCGCTGATCGTCGGCTTCGGCTGCAACCTGCCCGCGCTCGCGGCGACCCGCACCCTTCCCAACGCCCGCCAACGGCTGCTGACCGGGCTGCTGATCCCGCTCACGTCGTGCTCCGCCCGGCTGACCGTCTACGTGCTGCTGGCGGGGGCGTTCTTCCCCGACAACGCGGGCACCGTCATCTTCGGGATGTACCTCACCAGCGTGCTGCTGGTCCTGGCCGGCGGGCTGCTGCTTCGCAAGACGGCGTTTCGCGACGTCTATGCCGGTCCGCTGATCCTCATCCTGCCGCCGTACCAACGACCCCACCTGCGCAACCTGGGGATGTCGGTCCGCCTGCGGGTCGGGGCGTTCGTGATGCGGGCCGGGCAGATCATCGTCGTGACCATGTGCGTCGTGTGGGTCCTGATGGCGGTCCCGGTGACCGGGCAGCACAGCGTCGGCGATGTCCCGGTGCAGGACAGCCTCTACACCGCGGTGGCGTCGAGCATCGCTCCGGCACTGACGCCGGCCGGCTTCGGCAACGACCACGCGGCCGCCGCCCTGATGACCGGCTTCGTGGCCAAGGAGGTCGTCGTCGGCTCCTTCGCACAGTCCTATGCCGTCGCCGAGCCGGGCGACCCCGCGCTGGCCGGAAGCCTCGGCGAGAAGCTGCGTGCGTCCTTCGACGAGTCCTCCGGCGGTCACGGCGGCTCTGCGGCGCTGGCCTTCATGGTCTTCGTGCTCGCCTACACCCCCTGCGTGGCGGCCCTCGCCGAGCAGCGGCGCCTGTTCGGCTGGCGGCCGACCGCCTCGGCCCTCGTCGCCCAGCTCGCCTCCGCCTGGCTGCTCGCGGTCGTCGTGTTCCAGGTGGGGTCCCGGCTATGAGCGCCTGGGCTGCGGTGCTCGATGAGGTCGGCAAGCGGGGTGGGACGGCGGCTCAGGTCGCGACCCGCCTCGGGCTGTCAACATCCCTCGTGCAGACGGTCCTCGACCATGCGGAACGGCTGGGTGTGGCTGCGACGGCCGGGCGCGGTTGCGCGTCGGGATGCCCCACCGGACCCGAGCTGCCCAGTGGCTGTGCGGGCTGCCCACTTTCGGTGGCTTAACCTTGTTGGGGTCAACGGCGCAGATCGTGCTGGCCATGACAGGCGCCCGAAGGGAGCGGTCATGAACGTCGAGAGAGCGCTTCTCGAGATCGACCGGGTCGCGGGCGGTCGTCACGGGGACTACACGATCTCCGAGGAGATGCGCACCGACCCCCGAACCCGCCGTGTCTTCGTGGCAATAACCTGGCTGCTGGTCACTGAGCTCGTGCTCGGGACCGGTGCCCTGGCCGTGCCTGTCCTGCTTCATATGCGCGGCGACGACGTCCCCTGGGTGGTGTGGATGCGCCTGGGCGTGGTGCTGGCCATGACCACGACGCTGTTTTACTTCGCGTGGCGCGCCCAACGTGGCTACTACTGGGCATACTCGCGCCTGCGGCTCTTCAGCAAGATCTTTCCGGTCGTCGCTCTGGTGACCGCCGCCATACCGGGGCTCTACCCGCTGTGGATGGTCACCGAGCAGATTGTCTTCAGCCTCATCCTGCTGGGCATCGCCGACTATCTCTCGACCGACCATATGCGCGTGGCCTACGCCAAGCCGCCCAGAGTGCCCCGGGTCCCCAAGGGCGCCAACCGATAGTCAGCGCCGGTCGGTTCGGGACCAAGGTCTCTGGGTCAGAACCCAATCGGCTGTGATGCTGGTCAAGACACTTGAGGTCAGACCTTTGGTGAGAACAGGAGCGCAATGCAGACTCGACCAAGGGTCGTGATCGTCGGCGGGGGAATGAGTGGTCTGGCGACCGCTCACTTCATCCATCGAGCTCTGGGCGCCGGAGTGAAGATCACGCTCGTCGAGGCTGGGCCGCGGCTCGGCGGCAAGGTTGCCACCGAGGAGTTCAGCGGGCACCTGGTCGACACCGGGCCCGACGCCCTGCTCGTGCGCGTGCCCGCGATGGCTGACCTGCTCAAGGACGTCGGGCTGGGCGACCAGCTGGTAGCCCCCTCCGCGCTGGGAGCGCACATCTGGTCCCGCGGACAGCTGCGCAGGATCCCTGCGGGAACCATGTTCGGGGTCCCCGACCGGCTGATATCACTGCTGCGGTCACGCCTCCTCTCA
The DNA here is from genome assembly GCA_031406655.1 of Micrococcales bacterium. Classification (GTDB taxonomy): domain Bacteria; phylum Actinomycetota; class Actinomycetes; order Actinomycetales; family Dermatophilaceae; genus UBA4719. Next base: position 1,807 of record JANOHS010000439.1, on the reverse strand, counting down.
CCGCTCGGTCTGGCCCGCGCCGCCCTCGATATCGTCCTGCCCCGCCGTACGCTCCCTGACGACCCGTCGATCGCCGACCTGGTCGCACCAAGGCTGGGCTCACAGGTCTTCGACCGGCTGGTCGAGCCGTTGCTCGGCGGGGTGCACGCGGGCCGGGCCGGCGAGCTCAGTGCCCGCAGCACCGTGCCTGAGATTGCTGCACTGGCGGGCAAGAACCGCAGCCTGTACCTCGGGCTCCTCCGGCTTCGGCTGCATGCCAAGCCGTCATCGGGCGGCCCGGTCCTGATCACCCTGGCCGGCGGGCTGGGGCGCCTCGTCGAGGCGCTGACGACCCGGATGGGCGACGCGGACCTGCGGCTGAACAGCGCCGCTGCCCTGGTCGCCCGCGAGGGTGACGGCTACCGGGTCGAGCTCGTGGACGGGGAGAGCATCGCGGCCGATGCGGTCGTCATGGCCACCCCGGCGTTCGTCACGGCTCCGATGCTGGCCGACATGGCGCCCGACGTCGCAGCGGTTCTGGAGCAGGTCCCCTACGTTGACGTCGCCACGATCTGGCTGGCCTACCCGCGCTCGGCGATGGGCCGGCCACTGGACGGCACCGGCTTCCTGGTCCCCCCTGAGGAGAACAAGTTCCTGGTGGGCTGCACCTGGAGCAGCGCCAAGTGGCCGCATCTGGCCGACGAGGACCTCGTCCTGATTCGCTGCATGGTCGGCCGCCGCGGCGACACTCGATGGCTGACGATGGACGACGAGACCCTGGTGCGCAGGTCGCACGAGGAGCTGGTCGAGTCCATGGGCCTGACCGGCGCTCCGGTCCACCAGAGCGTCCAGCGCTGGCCGCAGGCCATGCCGCAGTACCTCGTCGGGCACGCCGGCCGGCTGGCCGCGCTCGATACCGAGCTGAAACACCTCCCCCGCCTGTACCTCACCGGCGCTGCCTATCGCGGAGTTGGCATCGCCAGCTGCGTGGCTGACGCCAAGCGCAAAGCACAGGACGTCGCCCATGACGTCTCCCAACCCCTGGCCGACGTTCGGCCCCTGACCCAGGTGACGCCATGACTGCTATCACGACCGCCGTGCCTCGCGCGCGGCTGGACTTCGCCCAGCGACCCATGCTGGTCTTCTGGGAGGTCACCCGCGCCTGCCAGCTGGCCTGCTTCCACTGCCGCGCCAGCGCGACCGAGGGAGCCCTGCCCGGTGAGCTGACCACCACCGAAGGCTTCGGCCTGATCGACCAGGTCGCCGGCTTCGGGCGCCCCTACCCGATCCTGGTGCTCACCGGCGGTGACTGCCTGTTGCGCCCCGACCTGTTCCAGCTCGTCGAGCACGCCAAGAGCCTTGGTATCCCGGTGGCGCTCTCGCCGTCGGTCACGCCGCAGTTGACCCCGGCGAAGATCGAGCAGATGGTCACCAGCGGGATCAACGCGGTCTCGATCAGCCTGGACGGTGCCCTGCCCGCGACCCACGATGGCGTACGCGGCATACCGGGCCACTTCGAGGACACCATCAAGGCGATCACCGCACTGTCCGAGGCCGGGCTGACCGTCCAGGTCAACACGACCGTCATGCGGGCCAACCTTGACGAGCTCGCCGACGTCGCCGACCTGATCTCGCGCGCGGGCGCGCACATCTGGGAGGTCTTCTTCCTGGTCCAGGTTGGGCGCGGCGTGGCCACCGACGCCGTCAGTCCGGACGAGCACGAGGACGTCTGCCACTTCCTGTATGACGCCTCGCAGCACGGCTTCATCGTCCGCACCGTCGAGGCGCCGTTCTTCCGCCGCGTGGTGTTCCGCCGGCAGGAGGGCGA
>JANOHS010000418.1:0-5969 GCA_031406655.1 Micrococcales bacterium | reverse complement strand
GGCACGTGCGGTGCGCGCGCGCCCAGACTCCGGGACCACTTCAGTGAGCAGCCCGCAGCCTGGGTTGCGGCGGTCTGCGACCGCGGCATCCGGCATACGCGCAATGAGGACGCCGTGGCACTGGCGGCTGACCCCGCGCCCGGGTCGCGGGCAGTACTGGTCGTCTGCGACGGGGTGTCGAGCTCGATCGACTCGGACGTGGCCAGCCTCGCGGCTGCACGAGCCGCGCGGGCCGTGCTGGAGTCATCTCGCTCGCGCGGTATGGGCACCGCTTCCTCACTGGTCGCTGCGGTGATCGCACGTCTTGAGGTGGCGGCCGATGCCGCCAGCGAGGCCGTGCTCCAGGTGTCACAAACGGCCAATGACGCTGCGGCAGCTGGCAGTTCGGCAGTCGGCAACCGAAGCTCGGGCAGTCCGGCCTCATGCACCTTCGTCGCCGCGGTGGTGGAGCAGGACCTGCTGGTGGTCGGGTCGGTGGGTGACAGCCGGGCCTACTGGCTCCCGGATTCCGGCTCCGCCACCGCACTGACCCTGGACGACTCCTTCGCCCAGGAGCAGATCACGGCCGGCGTCCCACGTCTCGAGGCCGAGTCGGGCCCGCACTCTCATGCCATCACCCGTTGGCTCGGGGTTGACGCGCCGGATCACACGCCGACAACAGCCTCACTGAAGCTCGTCGAGCCGGGATGGGTGCTGGTGTGTTCCGACGGTCTCTGGAACTACTGTTCGCCGGCCCAGGACATGGCCGCCCTGGTGCAGCAGACTGCCATCGCCTCGACCGGTGGCGCAGAGCCTCTGGCCCTTGCCGGGGCACTGGTCGACTGGGCCAACGCCCAGGGCGGCAGTGACAACATCACCGTTGCACTCGCTCGCATCCATCCGGGCTGACGCCCGACCCGGCCGCGTCCCAGCTGACCGTCCACCACGTTCCCCACCCGTTCGACCTGAGAGGAAGCCCCGAGATGGCCGATTTCACCGCAGAGGTCTACCAGAACGAGTTCCTGCCTGACGGTGGAACGGACGTGCACGCCATTGTCACGGTGACATGCACCGGCGCCGGTGCGGCGGGGCAGGCCGGCGAGGGGGATGCCGGCGAGATCGTCATCGTCGACACGTCAGGGTCGATGGGTGCGGTCAACATTCGCGCTGCCAGAGAGGCAGCTGCCGCCGCCATCGACCAGATCAACGACGGCACCTGGTTTGCCGTGATCGCCGGCACCCACGAGGCGCGGATGGCCTTTCCCGCGGGACGGGCCGAGCTGGGCATGGTCCAGATGGACAGCTCCGCCCGCACCGCCGCAAAGCTCGCCGTCTCGAGGTTCGTCGCGGACGGTGGCACGGCCATGGGCACCTGGCTCACCATGGCAGCGCGAGTCTTCAGCACCGTCCCGTCCCTGGCACAGAAGCACGCCATCCTGCTGACCGACGGCGAGAACCAGCACGAGACGCCCATGCAGCTGACTGCGGCGATCGAGGCGGCCAGGGGCCAGTTCCAGTGCGACTGCCGCGGGGTCGGGTCCGAGTGGCAGGTGGCCGAGGTTCGCCGGATCGCCCAGGCGCTGATGGGCTCCGTCGACATCATCCCGACCGGCGCGCAGATGGCTGCCGAGTTCGAGACGCTGATGCGACAGTCCATGGCTCGGGGTGTCGCGTCCGCAACGCTGCGGGTGTGGGCACCGCAAGGTGCGCAGGTGCTGTTCGTTCGGCAGGTTGCCCCGACGGTGGAGGACCTGACCTCTCGGCGGCAGGAGGTCAACGCATTGACGGGAGGTTACCCGACCGGATCCTGGGGTGATGAGTCGCGCGACTTCCACGTGGCAATCCGACTGGCAGCAAAGGGAATCGGCCAGGAACAGCTGGCGGCACGAGTCCAGCTGGCCATCGGCGACACGGTTGTCGCCCAGGCACTGGCCAAGGCCATGTGGTCCAGCGACGACACCCTGACCACGCGGATCAACCCCGAGGTCGCGCACTACACGGGGCAGACCGAGCTCGCCGACGCCATCCAGGAGGGGTTGGCGGCCAAGGCCATCGGTGACGACGCCACCGCCACCGCCAAGCTTGGCCGGGCCGTCCAGCTGGCCGCGGAGACGGGAAACGACGAAGCGACAGCAAAGCTGAAGAAGGTTGTGGAGATCGACGATCCCAACGCCGGGACCGTGCGGCTGCGCCGCAGTGTCGACAAGCTGGACGAGATGGCTCTGGACACCGCGTCGACAAAGACGACGCGTGTGAAGAAGTGAGAGAGTGACGCACCGAACAAGGGCGGCCAGACGATGAGCATGCAGACCTGTCCGAACGGCCACGAGAGCGCGTCGTCGGACTACTGCGACACGTGCGGCGCGCCGATAGGCGATGCGCCAGCGCCGGATGCCGCCAACCCCTCAAGCCCGAGCTCGGCCGCGGTGCCTTCGGGCACCGACCCGGGCCCGGTCGGTGCAGGTGACGGGGGCACAGCCACCCAGCCCTGCCCGAGCTGCGCGACGGCGAACACCGCCGATGCGCTGTTCTGTGAGGCGTGCGGCTACGACTTCACGACGGGGACGATGCCCCGCCCGGCAGCTCCGACGAGCTCACTGGATCTGGACGCGCCTCCCATTGGCGGTACGGTCCCGGACTCCGTGGCGCCATCGGCCAAGATCGAGTGGGTGGCCGAGGTCTGGGTCGACCCGGACTGGTATGCCGAACAGGACAGTGACGAGCCGTGCCCCTCCGCCGGGCTCCCGGCGGTCGTGCCGTTGCGGACCCACAGCCTGCTGATCGGACGGCGATCGGTCAGCCGCAACATCCATCCCGAGATCGAGTGCGCCTCGGACGTCGGCGTAAGTCGCCGTCAGGCCCAGCTGACCACCGACGGCCAGAGGTGGTGGGTGGAAGACCTGCAGAGCTCCAACGGCACCTATGTCGGAGCCGCGAGCGGGCCGTTGCCCACTGACGCCCTGCCGCCCGGGCAACGCCAGGAGCTGGCCGAGGACGACCGGATCTATCTCGGCGCCTGGACCCGCATCGTGGTCCGGCGGGCCACCCCCGAGGAACAGTCCGGGCAGGCCTGACGCCGCCGGCGCCCTGGAGGGTTAGCGGTTGGGTCAGCGGACCGTGAACGACTTGTCGTCAACTGCCGCACCCGGACCCTCGGCGCCGCCGGAGGGGTCATCGGTGGAGACCTTGACGGAGTAGCTGCCCGCCCCGAGCTTGGCGGTGAAGGTGAGCTCACCAAAGGTCCCGTTGCCGCCGCCACCCATCGCGAAGCCCTCAGCGACGACGGCCCCTGACTCCTTGCGGATCTCCCACCCGAAGTTGGCCTCGAACGAGGTGCCGTAGCCCTTGAAGGTCACGGTGCCGGCCTTGAGCTCCTCACCCTCCTGCGGCGAGGTGACCCAGACGTGGGCCTGAACCGCCTCCATGGGTGCGCGCTGAGTCGGCTTGCCAACCTGTACGACGCCCCACGCGTCGTACGCCCGGCCGCCGACCGTGATGGTCACGGAAGTGGCGGGCTTCCCGGCCTGCCGTGCAGCGGCGGTCGCCGTGTAGACCAGCTGCTGCACCGCCCGATCGGCCACCTCGCTGCCGACCTGGGTGCCGGCGAAGGCGTCGGCGGACAGGTCGACCGTGATCGAGTCGCCGGTCTGCGTCACGGCCACGCGAGAGGCCGGCCGCCAGGGGGTCATGTAGTCAGGGTCCAGCGGCCGCAGCCGCGTCATCGCGGACACCGCGGAGGAGATCGCCCCACCCGTGTCCGGGACCTGTCGAAACTCCCGGTACAGCGCGAACGAGCGCCGTGACTCAGCGATCCAGTAGACCGGCACGCTGATCGGTTTCCCCGAGGACGTTGTTTGAGCCGTCGTAGTCGGCGCCGAGCTGGTGGTCGCGGACGTGGTGGTGCCCGACGGGGTTGTCCCGCTTGTGTCTCCACATCCGGAGAGCGCCGCAACGACAGCGAGGGTCATCAGGCCTGCGGCGGGTGCCCGCCAGAAAGTCTGGGCCTTGTGTCCCATCAGATCCTCCCGAGCCTTGTCGATGGTTACTCCGCTGGAGTCCTGCCACAGAGATGACGTCCAGGGTCGAGGGACGGTTGACCACCGGGCTCAAGGGCGTCGCCACCGTGATCAAAGCAGCACCCAACCGGTATGGCTCGACGACACGCGGTTGCTCACATCGATAGGCCAACGCGCCGGAGCTGCCATCAAGCTCACCGCACCGTCCCTAGGTTTGGTGCTCTACCCACCGCACCGTCCCTAGGTTTGGTGGGAAAACCTGGCGACGGGAAACCCTGGCGCCTTACGATGTGCGTCCGAACTCGACCACCCCGAACCTGTTGGGAGGCACCCATCGACCTGGGCCTGAAGCACCGCAGCGTCATCGTGACCGGCGGCTCCTCCGGCATCGGCCGGGCCATCGTGACCACGCTCCTGGCTGAGGGAAGCGACGTCACGACCTGTGGGCTGCGGCAGGACAAGCTCGCGAGGCTCGAGGCGGACCTCGGCGCTGCGGGCCGGCTGGTCACCCAGGTCTGCGACGTCCGCGACGCCAACGCCGTGCGGCGCCTCGCCCAGACGGCCACCGATCGCTTCGGCGGCATCGATGGTGTGGTCTGCAACGCCGGCCGTGGCCGTTCCGGCGGGGTGCTCGACGCCCCGGACGACGTGTGGCGCGATGACTACGAGGTGAAGGTGCTCGGGATGCTCCACACGGTCCGGGCCGCCCTGCCGGCGCTGCGCCGCTCCGAGCATCCGCGAGTGGTCGTCATCGGGAGCGCGACGGCTTCGCGGCCTCACCCGGAACTGGCCGCGGTCTCCGCCTCCCGCGCGGCATTGCTCAACGTCGCCGCCCTGCTCGCCGCCGAGCTGGCTCCCGCCGGGGTCCTGGTCAACACGGTCAGTGTCGGGGTCGTCGCCACTGACCGCGTGCGCGAGCGCTGGGCCGCGGCCGGTTCGCCGCCCTACCCGGAGTGGTCCGCCGCCGAAGCAGCACGCCGCGGAATCGCGCTCGGTCGGCTCGCGGCGCCGCAGGAGGTGGCGGATGTGGTGGTCTTCCTGCTGTCGCGGCCTGCGTCGTACCTCACCGGGTCCGTCGTTGACGTGGCGGGCGGGTACGGGCTGCCTCTTACCGGGGGGTCCGCGAGGTGACGGCTGGGAGCCGCTCCGAGCCGGGCCAGTCCTGGCTCAGAGCAGGTTGCCCGGATCGGCCGGGACGTCGATCGCGTTCTCCTGCAAGGCTTCCAGCGGTATGACGTCCAAGGCTCGCTCGTTCGTCGAGGCGAGGACCACCGGCGCTGCGGCGCCGTCGAGGTAGGCCTGCATCCAGCGCATGTCGACAACGCACCAGCGGTCTCCGGGTTGTAGGCCAGGGAAGCCGTACTCGGGTCGCGGCGTCGACAGGTCATTGCCCACGAGTTGTTGGTGCGCCAGGAAGTCGACCGTGACGACCGCGCATACGGTGTGGCTGCCCACATCCTGCGGCCCCGTGCCGCAACAGCCGTCGCGATAGAAGCCGGTCAACGGATCTTTGCCGCATTCTTCCAGCGGACCCCCGAGAACGTTCAGTGCAGACGGGCCAGTGACACTCATGGCCTCATCATGTCGGACAGGTTCAGCGTTCTGCCAGCACCGCGAAGAGCACCCGGGGCATCGCCTGCTGAGCTGCGGGGCGAGCCCTGCGGCCACACGGCGCGACTCTGGTCAGAGCTTGTGCATCTTCGGGGTCGGGGTGGAGACGCGTCGCGAGCCCGACCCGAAGTCGGCGTCGACGGCAGCGGTTCCGCTGACCGAGACGATGCGGCCAAGTCCGTGGCGGTCGTGGGCCACGCGGTCACCGACGGCAAACACCTCGTCCGGTGGGATCGCATCGCGGGCTGCATTGAAGGGACTTGCGGGCAGGCGCCGCCTGGGCGCGGATGAGGCCATACCCCTATTATCCCCCTCCCGGGCCCGTGATAGCGACAGCGACCTCCGCAAACTGCCACCCTGGCC
>JANOHS010000417.1:0-2763 GCA_031406655.1 Micrococcales bacterium | reverse complement strand
GCGCCCTCGTAGACCATGTCCGCGAACAGGCTGACCAGACCGAAGCAGAGGACGAAGTGCCACGGCCGCAGCTGGGGCCGCCCAGAGTCAGCGGTGACCGCGCTCAACGTGCGGTCGTCCAACGAGGCCAAGGGTCCGCCGCTGGATTCGAAGGTCGTCGCGGATGGCGTACGGCACCGGCAGATGCCGAGCGTCCAGCTCGGCGGTGTAGGCCTCGAGCGCGTGCAGCAGGCGAGCCCGCGTGATATCGACCGCGCTCGGGGTGCCAAGGGGCGCGCGACGGGCCACCACCATCGCGGCCCGCGCGCTGGTGACCTCCTGGAACAGAGCAAAGAGGGGGTCGCATCCGTCTGACGGATGAGCCGCGCTTGGGGTGGGCATGCCTGGCTCTGTCTCTGTTGGTCCCGCCGACGTCACCGACGTCATACCGATGACATCGACTTTACGCCGCCCTCCGGCGCGGGGCTGGGTTCTGCTGAATCTCAGCCGATCCGAGGGAAAGCGAGACCGTGCGAGACCAGCCTTCAGGCAAGCTCGACGGCAGCCTGCTTCGGTGCTGCTTCGGTGCCCGTCATCGCCTGGCATTGCGCGATCGTGGTGGCGAGCAGGTCGACCAGCCGCCGTTCGGTATCGGGAGCGCACGCCATGGCAATGCCCTGCACCGCGATGTTCAGGATGTGGGGCGCGGTCTGCGCGCGGAAGGTCCGTGGCGAGACGCGTAACCCGCCGGAGAAGCACCGGGCCCACGCCTCGGCCTCGGGCACCTCAGCCAGGGCCAGGCGGCTCTGCGGGCTCAGCGAGTCCCGTGCGCGCCCGTCGAGGTCGGCAAGGACGCGTTCGCACGCGAGCACGGCTGTGGCCAAGACGTTCTGCCGCGGCGCAGATGCCACCGGCAGGGCCGACAGCGCTGCGCGCAGGGCGATCGCGGCGTCCACGTGGAGGTCGTCACTGGTCAGGCCGATGACCGACGGGATCAGCGGTATCAGCTGGGGACGCCACCGATCGCTGACGGTGTCGTTGACAAGCCGCGCCAGGTCGGCGAGCAGCGGGTGCGTACACGCAGGATGGTCGCTCCAGCGTTCGCCCGCCAGGAATGAGGCCATCTCCATGAAGCAGGCGCCTCGGCGCGGGTTGCGGTGCTTGCCGCGAGACAGAACAGGCATCAGCTCCGGTGTGGTGACTGTGCGCGTCATGGTTTCCTCCCGGACGTTCGGGGCGTGAATCTTCATAGTCTGCGCCCGACGATGCCGTTTACGCCATACCCGCCATCAGGTGGGGGCGCTGCCTTGGTCCCGCTCGTCCCGCGCGGCCCAGCTCAGCAGGGTTTCCAGGGAGAACACGGCGGCATCGATGCCCTCGTGCAGGTCGCCGAGCTCGGCAAACCGTCCCGGGACCGTCGCCATGGTGAAGTCCTGCGGCACGACGTCCTCGACCTCTTGCCAGGTGATCGGCGCCGACACCGTTGCCTCGGGTACGCCGCGCACCGAGTAGGCGCTGGCGATGGTGTGGTCGCGCGCATTCTGGTTGTAGTCGACGAAGACCGCGCGTGGGTCACGATCCTTTCGCCACCAGGTGGTGGTCGCCTGCTGTGGCGCCCGGCGCTCCACCTCACGGGCGAAGGCAAGGGCTGCCCGGCGTACGTCGGCGAAGCCCCACCGCGGCTCGATCCTCACGTAGATGTGCAGACCCGACCCACCCGAGGTCTTCGGCCATCCCACGGCCCCCAGCTCATCCAGCACCTGGTGCGCGACGTCGGCAACCCGCCGGACCGTGTCAAAGCTGCTCTCGGGCATGGGGTCCAGGTCGATGCGCCACTCATCGGGCCGCTCGGTATCGGAACGCCGGGAGTTCCAGGGGTGGAACTCGACCGTGGACATCTGCACCGCCCAGATGACACTGGCCAGCTCGGTGACGCACAGCTCGTCGGCGTGCCGGTTGTATCGCGGGAAGCTGACCCGGACAGTCTCGAGCCACGGCGGGGCGCCGTGCGGCAGCCGCTTCTGATGGACCTTCTCGCCACCGACGCCCTCAGGGAACCGGTGGAGCATGCAGGGCCGCTCCCGCAGCGCGCGGACGATCCCGTCACCGACGCTGAGGTAGTAGCGGGCCAGGTCGAGCTTGGTCTCTCCCCTGGCCGCGAAGTAGACCCGGTCGGGGTTGGAGATCCGCACCGTGCGGTCGCCGACCTCCAGCTCAACCGATGGTGACTTGCTACCTGTGGCCGCCATGACCACAACCTACGTATGAAGAGCCGGGCTGATCCATCGCGAGGCCAAATTGCTTCACCTAGTGCAGCAGGCGCTCGACGGCTTGAAGAGCGGTCCAGCCCGCGGGGTGGTCCGAGAGCATCTTGGCGACGCCGTCCAGGTCGGCGCCCAGGGTGACGATGGGTGGCTCCGCGTACCCGTCGCGGCGGACCTGCCCGAGCCCGACGGTGGCGGTAAGCCCGTTGCAGAGGCACTTGCGTCCGACCGTCTCCTCGATTGCCCCGCCCTTGCGGACGTACGCGTCAGCTGGCTCGGCCGGGCAGCGGTAGCCAAGGGTGCCGGGCTCGCGCTCGTAGGGGACGCGCAGGTAGCTCAGGTCGCAGAGTCGCGGGCGTTCGGCATACGTGTCAGCCTCGGACATGGTCCCCGGCAGGGACGCGACCTTGAACGGGAATCCCGTGGGTGAGGCCAGGGGGTCGGTGCGGACGTTGAGCGCTCCGGACCCCAGCTGCGTGAGCAGCTCCTGGCGCAGCGAGGGGGCCAGCCCTGACTCTGC
>JANOHS010000414.1:0-5579 GCA_031406655.1 Micrococcales bacterium | reverse complement strand
TCCGCGTTCAGGGTCTCCCGGACCGGCTTGCCGTTCTCCCAGCTCTCGGCAACCGCCAACATCTCCTTGTTCGCCTCGATCGCGTCGGCGATCGCGTTCAGCACCGCGGCCCGCTCGGTCGTGGTCGCCTCACCCCAGGCGTCCTTGGCCGCGTGTGCGGCATCCAACGCGAGCTCGACATCCTCGGGCGTGGACTCGGCCACCTCGGTGATCGCCCCAGCCGTGGCCGGGGTCAGGTCGACCCGGTACTTGCCGTGCGTCGGGGCCAACCACTTGCCTCCGATAAAGTTCTCATACCTCGGCTGGACCGTGACAATGCTCCCGGGAAGACCCGGTGCGACGTACTTCATGTGTTGCTCCTTAGGGATTATGAACCGTTGTGGATGCAGATCAGGGTGCTGCTAGGTGTGGAGCAACCGTCATACTGCGGTTGCGGGTTGGTCAGTACCTGATGACGACGCGGCCGTCGATCTTGCCGTGCTTCATCTCGTCGAACACGTCGTTGATCTCGCTCAGGTTTCGGGTGGCCACGGTTGGGTGGATCTCGCCGCGGGAGTAGAACTCCAGGGCCTCGACCATGTCCTGGCGGGTGCCGACGATGGAGCCGCGGACGGTTAGCCCCTTCAGGACGATCTCGAAGATCGATGCGGGGAAGTCACCTGCGGGCAGACCGTTGAAGACGATCGTGCCGCCGCGCCGTGACATGTGGATCGCCTGGCCGAAGGCTGAAGGGTGGACAGCGGTGACCAGGACGCCGTGCGCGCCTCCGGTCACCCTCTGGACAACCTCGATGGGGTCCTCGGTCAGAGCGTTGACGACCAGCTCGGCGCCGTGCTTCTTGGCCAGAGCGAGCTTGTCGTCGGCAATGTCGACGGCGGCCACGCGAAGGCCCATGGCCTTGGCGTACTGCACGGCGATGTGGCCGAGTCCGCCGATGCCGGAGATGACCACCCACTGGCCGGGCCGGGCCTCCGTCATCTTCAGTCCCTTGTAGACGGTGACGCCCGCGCACAGGACCGGCGCGACCTCAACCAGGTCGGCTCCGTCAGGGATGATGGCGGCGAACTTGGCGTCGACCAGCATGTACTGGCCGAAGGACCCGTCGACGCTGTAGCCGGCGTTCTGCTGCGCCTCGCACAGGGTCTCCCAGCCGATGTTGCAGTACTGGCAGTCGCCGCAGGCCGACCAGAGCCAGGCGTTGCCGACCAGCTGCCCGACCTTCAGGTTGGTGACGCCCTCGCCCAGGGCCACGACCTCGCCGACACCTTCGTGGCCGGGGATGAACGGCGGGTTGGGTTTGACCGGCCAGTCGCCCTCGACCGCGTGCAGATCCGTGTGGCAGACACCGCTGGTGATGAGCTTGACCAGCGCCTGTCCTGAGGCGGGTGTCGGAACCGTAACCTGCTCGATGATCAGGTCCTTGCCGAACTCCTTGACTACAGCTGCTTGCATGGTTGCCATGTGTTGTCCTTAGACGTCGTTGTCCCGGAATCGATACCCGACGCTACGCCGGCGAACGTTGCGACAACGTTGCAAGCCCGATCAGGGACGCCGCAACAGCCCCTGCACCGACGTGACGATGCTGAGCTCACGGTCGAGCCGGGCAAGCTGTCCGACCGCCAGCGGCCGCAGCGGCGAGGTCGCCCCGAGGGCGTCGAGCTGCGCCCGCCACATGTCGTAGTCGTCCGCGCCCCAGGCCGAGCGGGTCCAGGTGGACATCAGGTCGGGCTTACGGCTGTTGAGCACGGCCTGGCGCAGAGAGGCCTCGATGTGTTCGCGCAGCCGCACCACTCCGGGCGCGGTCGAGGCCGGCAGCAACGGTCCGCGATACAGGCGCACCGCCTCCGCCACGGCGCCCGCCGCGAGATGCGCCTCGACCGCGAGCCAGTCGGCGGTCAGCTCCGCCATCAGCCGGTAGGGCCGCGACGCGAGCAGCTCGTCCCCGAGAAGGCGCCGCAGCCGGTTGAGCTCGGCCCTCAGCGTCGACGTGCTGATGTCCTCCTGGTAGAGCAGCACCGCGAGCTCGTCGCCCGACAGACCGCGCGCCGTCGAGGCCAGCAGCAGGAGGATCTCGCTGTGGCGCGGACTCAGGCGGATGGTCTGCCGCCGGCCGCGGCCATCGTCGATGGTCAGCAGCGAGTCCGAACGACCCAGGGACTCCAGGATCACGGACAGGTTCCCGGTCGAGGGCCGTTGTTCCTTACCGCGGCGCGAGAGCAGCTCACGGGCAAGCTCCGACTCGGCCATGCGCGCCGCGGCCCGCACCATGGCCATCGTCTGCGGCACCACGATGTCATCACCGCCGGTGATGTCCAGGACGCCGAGCACCGACTGTGTGGCGGGGTCATGGATGGGCGTGGCCGCGCAGCTCCATCGGTGCATCGAGCGGCGGAAGTGTTCTGCACCAATGACTCTCGTGGACTGGTCGAGGGCCAACGCCATGCCGGGAGCGTTCGTACCGGCCAGCCGCTCGTCCCAGTTGCTGCCCTCGATGAAGCCGATCGTCTCGGCCCGGCGCAGGACGCTGGGTGAGCCACAGATCCAGAGCAGCTGCCCGGCAGCGTCGGAGACGGCCATGATGGCGTCACAGTCGCGCGCCGCCTGGCCCAGGACGTCGTCGAGCAGTGGGAACACCTGAGCCAGCGGATGAGCCTCCCGGTGATCGCGCAGGGCGTCAGAGTGCAGCGTGATCGGCGCGTCGACCCGGTCAGCCTGCACACCAGCGGCGGCCGAGCGGAACCACGACTCGGTCACCTGCGCGCGCACACGCCGTTCGGGGGACATGCGCTCCATTAGAACCCGGATCGCGCCGGTATGACCAGGCATGCGCCATTGAGGGTCGAGTGATGTTGCTCGGCTGGTCCCGGCAGCCAAACTGACCGGCAACACTTTCTCGGTATTGTGTTCGTCGCCTCTGTGTTCGCCCTATCCTTTTTTCGTAGGCAAGCCCAACAGCATGACCTCGAAAACCGGAAAGACAGGTGTTGGGGCATGAGCTCGAATGGTGGTTCGGGTAAGGGGTATACGTCATGAACTCGACGATTCTCTGGGCGTCTCTCGCGGTCATCATTGCCATCGCCATCGGCATCGGCACGTTCATGGCGATCGGCAGCACGCGGGCTCACGACAACCCGAGCCCTCCCAAGACCGATGACCCGGCCAATGCTCCCGGCACGCCGTACAGGCCAGGTCACGAGATCGACCATATCTGCGCCATCGAAGGCCATACCTACCAAACCTTCCACACCGGGTGGCGCTGCGGCAGATGCGGAAACTACATAGCCCGACGCGAGGGCGAGCTGTACGGCCCTGCCGAGGAAGGTCTGCTCGAACGCCGACGAGAACCCCGGTGAGCACCAGCCGCCGTTGCGGCCAGCGCGCCCTAGATGGAGTCCTCGGATAGCCCGGGCCGCTCCACCGGTGTTGAGAGGTCAGGGTTCAGCAGGGCTTCAGAGCGCTGTCGGCGCACCAGCCGGTGACCGGTAACCACCGAGACCACGATCCCGACCGCCACGGCAACCGCCATCGCGACCACGGCCGAGGATGGCGGACCCCAGACCTGCTCGGCGACACGTGCCCCGACCAGCCAGGTGATCATGAACGCCAGGAGACCGACCCCGACCCCGGTCGCACGGGCCGCAATGCGATCGGCGCGCGCTTCTCCTGGCGCCGACCTCACGGGGCAAACAGGACGAAGAACGGCGGGAAGGTCGCCAGCGCTCCCAGGATCCCCAGGGTCAGACCGAGGTAGAAAGCGCTCTTGATGTTGACGTTCTTGTTCCGCCACAGGGCCCAGAGCAGGACCAGGGAGCCGACGTACACCAACAGCCCGATCGTCGTCTTGCCCGCCAGCGCGCCGACCCCGGAGTCACCCGCAAACTTCCCCAGCCAGGTGCCAAAGTCTTCGGAGATCTCGGCCATGATCGTGAGGAGGCCGACGACGAAGAAGCCGAGCCCGGCGGAGATCACCATTGCCGCGCCCGGACCATCTGGCTTGTCCGCCAGGTGCAGCGGGGCCAGCTCGGGAGAGATGTCTGCCTCGTGTTGCGTCTCGGAGCTCATGGGTGCAGTCCCTTCGGTACTCATACGATCGGGGCGACTTTGCTGAGGAAGGCGCCGAACGCACCTGCGACGGCCGCGGCGGCGAACGCGCCCACGAGCATCACGATGATGGCGGTGCGCAGCCACGGACGGGCCATGATCCTCGGCCCGTAGTAGAGCGCCAGCAGGAAGGCCGAGGTCGCCAGGAAGGGCGCCCCCCAGGCCACGTGCTCCTTCCACTCCATGCCCAGCTTGTGCCACGTCTCGGTGTCACCCGAGACGTTGGACAAGATGAAGTCACGAGGTGAGCAGGCATCCGACGGCAGGGCCAGCCCCGCGCACTTCTCGAACTTGTCCCCGGCCAGCTTCACCCGATACCACGGGTACACCACCCAGGTCCCGGTGAGCACCGTTGCCCAGGCGGTCGCGGCCATCGCGCCGAGCCCGACATAGAGCCGGTTCATCCGCTCCTGCACACCCTTGGTCGTGATCAACCCCGGCCGCAGGCTCCACAACCCGGCCAACCCGCCCGCGAATGTCAGCAGGAAAAGTGATCCGAAGACAAGACCGTGAAGAACGGCCCAGCTCTCTCGTGACGTGAGTTCCATCTGTCTCCTTCCGCCCCAGCCGGATGTGGGGGGTTCGGGCTCATCATGGCCGAACCTGTGAAAGCCGTCCAGAAGTGACTCACCTGAATTCGCATCCGAGCGCGACCTTTTGCCTATCTCTGAAAGGCCCCGCCGCCGGGTGGATATTCGTCACCGCCCAGGGAATTGTTGGGAATTCATCGCGCCTACTCGAACCGCGCCGGATCCCCCAGCCCGACCCGCACGACCTCCGGGTGCCCCTGGGACCAGTCCACCACCGTGGTGAGCTCGGTGCCACAGTCTCCGGCGTCCACCACGGCGTCTATCAGGTGGTCGAGCTCCTCCTTGATCTGCCAGCCGTCGGTCATCGGATCCTGGGCGTCAGGCAGCAGCAGGGTGCTGGACACCAGCGGCTCACCGAGCTCGCGCAGCAGTGCGTGCACGACGGGGTGGTCCGGCATGCGAACCCCTACGGTCCGCTTCTTGGGGTGCGCCAGACGCCGCGGCACCTCCGGGGTCGCGGGCAGGATGAACGTGTAGGGGCCCGGAGTGGATGCCTTGATGGCGCGGAACGCAGCATTGTCCAGCTGGACGAGCTGGCCGAGCTGCGCGAAGTCCGCACATACCAGCGTGAAGTGGTGCCGGTGGTCCAGCGACCGCAAGGCGCGGATGCGATCCGCGCCGGTCGGGTTGTCCAGCCGGCAGCCCAGCGCGTAGCAGGAGTCCGTGGGATAGGCGATGAGTGCGTCCTGCCGCAACAGCGCCGCGACCTGCGTGATGCTGCGCGGTTGCGGGTCCCGCGGGTGGACGTCGAAGTACCGGGCCATACGTCGAGCCTACGAGTCATCGCTCCCGAGGGGGCCGAAGTTCCCAACCCGCACGCAAGTGCTGACGCGTCGACAGCCCGGCCGGACACGCCTACGCGGTTTGCGGCGCTCGCAGGTCGCCCAA
>JANOHS010000363.1:0-4228 GCA_031406655.1 Micrococcales bacterium | reverse complement strand
CGCCAGGAAGTCAACCTGCCGGGCGCGGAACGGGCCGTACGCGACCTCCTCGTGGCCCTTGGCCGTGACCCCTCCTCGCCCCACCTGGCCGACACTCCCCGGCGGGTGGCCGAGTCGCTCACCGAGATGCTCACGCCACGTGAGTTCGACCTCACCACCTTCCCCAACGACGAGAACTATGACGAGCTGGTCCTGGCCAGGAGCATCCCGGTGCAGTCCCTGTGCGAACACCATTTGCTGCCGTTCACCGGGGTCGCCCACGTTGGCTACCTGCCGGGCGAACGGATTCTCGGCCTGTCCAAGCTGGCCCGCGTTGTCGAGCTGTTCGCTCGCGACCTGCAGGTTCAAGAACGGTTGACCGTCCAGGTGGCGAACTGGCTGCAGGAGCACCTCGCTCCCAAGGGAGTTGGTGTCGTGATCGAGGCTGAGCACATGTGCATGTCTATGCGCGGGGTCCAGGCCAGGGGTTCGCGGACGATCACGTCTTCAGTCCACGGGGTACTGCGCGAGAACGCAGCCTCCCGGCAGGAGTTCTTCATGCTCACACGCAATGTCTAAAAGGGGCGCCAGGTCAGGCTACCGCCCACGGCCAGCTGGCCGCGTGGTTCCTGTGAGTGTCCGCGTCATCTGCCGCCAAGCTGCGTCATCGAGGGAGTAGCCATGAACAGGAACGACACCTTGCCGGTGGCCACCGGCGTCACCGACCAGCGCCTTGCCAGTCTGCGGTCATGGAATCTTGGCCTGACGTTGTTGCACTTCGCCCAGGCGGCAGTGATCCTCGTGCTCGCCGGCAGCTTTGCGATCACCGTGACCTCCTCGATCCCAGCAGGACCGCCCGGAACGGCCGTTCCCGCTCCCACCGCGATCTTCGAGGTGCCGATCGGCTGGGCCGTTGCCGCCTTCCTCGGGCTGGCAGCCCTCGACCACCTGCTGACGGCGACCGTGTCTCGCAGCACCTACGAGCACGACCTCAAGGCAGGCATCAACCGGTTCCGGTGGGTCGAGTACTCCGTGAGCGCAACGTTGATGATCATCCTCATCAGCTTCTACTCGGGTATCACGGGCATCAACGCCCTCATCTGCATCGCCGGCGCCAACGTCGCGATGATCCTTTTCGGCTGGCTCCAGGAGGTGATGAACCCACCTGGCCGCACCGCGACCACGATGCTCCCCTTCTGGTTCGGGACGCTGGCCGGCCTCGCCCCGTGGATCTCGATCGCGGTCAACATCTTCGGCTCCGAGAACGTCCCCGGCTTCGTCTACGGAATCGTTCTCTCCGAGGTGGTCCTCTTCTTCAGCTTCGGGCTCAACCAGTGGCTTCAGTACCGCAGGATCGGGAAGTGGACCGACTACGCCTACGGTGAGAAGACCTACCTGGTGCTCAGCCTCGTGGCGAAGTCCCTGCTCGCCTGGCAGATCTTCGGCGGGTCATTGGCGGGCTGAGGTCACCCCGCGAGGCTGCCTCGGCGGTGACGGAGGGCGCGGCCAACGAGAGCATCCACGAGCTGATGGAAAGCGCCTAGCGGACGTGCCGCTACCTGGTGCGTCGTCGGCCGAAGGTGTAACGGACGTCTTGGTCGAAGCCGATCCGATGATCTGGGTTCTGTTGCCGTGTGTCGTCGAGCAGTCGGTAGGCGCTGGCTCGTACAGCGGCTCGCTCGGCCTCGGGCACCATCTCCCACATGCCCCGCTGTCCTGTCGACATTGTCCATCGATGCCAGTGATCCGCGTCGTCGAACCGCACGGAGACCGAGCCCACGGCGGTGCGGACATCGGCGAATCCAGCGTCGACAAGCAATCGCTCGACGCCCTCGTCTGAGCTGAACGGTCCTTGCTTGCCCGTGGTGCGAGCATCGCGTATCTCTGGCGGGAGATATGGCTCGAAGATGGCATCGACAGGCTCCCAAGCGACGTCGTAGGCGCCGAAGGTTGACACTCCGATCCGTCCGCCGTCGACGAGAAGCTCACCCCAGGCGCTAAGCGCGGCGACAGGTTCCCGCAGGAAGAACAGCACCAGCGAGGCGGTGACTATGTCGAAGGACTCGGTTGGCAGATCGGGGTCTTCTGCGTCGCCGATCATCACTTCGACCGATAGACCCTCCCGCGCCGCATTGTCGGCGGCAGCGGCGACCATCTTTGGTGCCAGATCCAGACCGATCGTGCGCCCGGAAGGCCCGACTGCCGAGGCGAGCCGCAATAGCGCAGCGCCACGGCCGCAACCGATGTCAACCACACGTTCGCCGACCATTGGGGCGACTTCCTCAACGAGCCGGGCGGCTATCGGCTGGAACAAGTCAACGCCGACACGGTCGTAGGTGTCGGCGACGCGATCGAAGAGCGCGGACATTCGTTCACGTTCATCCATGACGTCACCATTCCACAATTTGGGCACTCATCTGCAGTGGGATAGCTTGACAGTTTGAGATGCCGCCGCGCGCCCAGTGCGTTCGCCTTCGACCGTCCGCCGTCCCGATAGTGGAACGATGACCGGACGCATCGGAACTGACCCTCTGTTCGTGTGCCGATCGTGCCTCGATCGCGGGGAGGGGGCGACATCACGGCCACGCCAAGAGAACATGCGGTCACAAAGGAAGCCTCCGCCAACCCCGCTGGCCCCGGCTGACGTCATGAACCCATCGGTCGACGCAAGGGCAGCGAGGGTGGCTCCCGTCGAACGCTCGTTGGACGAGGCGCGCGAGACCTATGACCGGCTCGTACCGTGGTACGACTGGGTCGAAGCGCCATTCGAGAACCACGCACGCGCCGCCGGGCTGCAGAGGATCGGTGACCGGTCACCGATAGCCGTTGAGTTTCAGTCGTTGGCGAGGTGGTCCAGAGCAGCCCGGACTACTCCGGGGCGGTCAAGCCAGGCGAAGTGACCGACGCCGTCGAGCACCTGGACTGCAGCGGCGGAGCCGATGGCTTGGGCGGTGTCGGTCGAAGCCGCGACCGGCATCGGGCTGCCCGCGCCATGAACAAACAAAGTGGTCACCGCGAGGCCGACGAGCCGCCCGGCCAGGCCGGGCAGCTCGGTATGCAGCGACTCGACCGTCGCCGAGTATGCCTCGACCGACATCTGCATGTCCGGGAAGGGTGGCGCCGCTGCCGGGTTGGCGAAGTACGCCGGCCAGTAAAGCCGCAATGACTCCACGGCGTCACCCTCGGTGCCCTGGCCGCGCATCGCCCGCTGGTCCAGCTCCTGCGCCCGCTCGACGCTCTCCGGCGGTGTCCTGTGATTGAGCTCGGCCTCGAACTGCGCCTCGCCACCGTCGCCAACGCCACCGAGGGGGTCGATGACCATCGCGGCAGCGACCCGTTCGGGATGCGCGGCGAGCAGGTGCAGCAGGAGGTGGCCACCCCAGGAGTGTCCGATCACGACGGCACGGTCCCAGCCCAGGCCGTCAAGCACCGCCACCACGTCGGCAACCTGGGTGGGCACGTCGAAGGGGGCCCCTGCGGTCGATGGCGGCAGGCCCCGCTGTTGGTAGACCGCCACCTGGTAGCCGTCGCAGATCTCGTCCACTAACGCCTGCATGTAGGTCCAGGGCAGGCCCGGTCCTCCATGCAGCAGCAGCACGGCGTCGCCGCGACCCACCACCGAGCCGCGCAGCAACCCACCGTCAACGCTGACCTCGAATGATTCACTGAGCACGGAAACCAGCCTAGCCGGGCTGCAATCTGGTCCAAGGTCGCTGATGACCCCTTAGTTCCTCCTGCTGAGGCGCCGGTGACACCGCGCGAAGTGCGGCAGATTTTGTCGTTGGCAGGTCAGCTCAAGGCGATGTACGCCGCCTTTATGCGGGTGGGTTCTACGGTCAACTCGTGTCCGGAGCGGTGTGGCTGGTGGCCGCCGCAGTGGCCACTTCGGTGTCCCCCCCGGCTGCTGTCGTCACGCTCTTCTTCGGTGGGGTTCTCATCTTCCCGGTGACCACACTCGTTATTCGGCTCTCGGGGCGACCTGCGTCGTTGCCGGCGGGACACCCGATGGCGGCATTGGCGATGCAGATAGCGTTTACGGTACCCATCGGCTTTGTGGTCGTCGTGGCGCTGCTCGCCGGTCATGTTGACCTGTTCTTCCCGGCGAGCATGGTCATCGTCGGGGCGCACTACCTTCCCTTCGTGTTTCTCTACGGCATGCGCCTGTTCGCCGTCCTGTCCGGGGCGATGGTCGTGATCGGCGTGCTTCTCCTGTTCTGGCTTCCCGTCCCGTTCGCTTTCGGCGGATGGT
>JANOHS010000357.1:0-17143 GCA_031406655.1 Micrococcales bacterium | reverse complement strand
CATGGGCGCCGTCATCACCGAGCGTGCGTTCGGCAAGCACCGCGACGCGATCGACCGGGCCCATGCCACCAAGGGTGTCAAAGTCATCGCCGGTGGCACCTATGACGACTCGGTCGGCTACTTCATCCGCCCGACCATCCTGGAGATCGAGGACCCGGCCGACGAGGCGTTCAGCATCGAGTACTTCGGACCCATCCTGGCGGTCCATGTCTACGCCGATCGCCAGTACGACAAGGTCCTCGACCAGATGGAGTCGAGTGCACCCTATGCGTTGACCGGCTCGATCATGGCCACGGACCGCGCCGTCATCGCCGACGCGCAGGAACGCCTGCGGTTCGCGGCCGGCAACTTCTACATCAACGACAAGCCCACTGGCGCCGTGGTCGGCCAACAGCCCTTTGGTGGTGGCCGGGCCTCTGGCACCAACGACAAGGCCGGTTCGCCACTGAACCTGATGCGGTGGACCAGCGCGCGCTCCATCAAGGAGTCGTTCGTTGCGCCCAAGGCCCACGAGTACCCGCACATGGGCTGACCTGAACCCTGCCGATCTGACCTGAACCCTGCCGATCTGACCGCCCTTTGCTCAGTTCAGGCCGCTCCGGAGCCCGATTCTGGCGCCGGAAACCGGCCTGAACTGAGCAAACCGGCCTGGAGTGAGCAAAGGCAAGGGGTTATCGGGGGGTGGCCAGCCAGGCTTGGCCGGTCGCCCGCTCGGCCCTGATCGCCGACTCGATGGCCGGCGCCGCTGCCTTCTCGATCCGGCCCCCGAACAGCAGGATGCCGGCCTTGAGGTCGCCGTCGACGGACTGGACCGAGCCCAGGCCGGCCGGCTCCAGCGTCAAGGCCGCGGCCAGGTCGATCGGCGCACCCGCGATGACGACGGTGAGCCTGCCCTGCCGGGCCCCATCGGCCCCGGCCGGGCCCCAGTCCTGGGTCTCGGTCAGCGCCAGCCTCGCGCCGACCATGCCCTTGACGAAGTCCGGGAAACCGTCCGTCGGCAGGTCTCGGCTGCTGATGATGACGGTGCGCTCGCCCTGCGCGCTGATCGACACCGTGTGGCTCAGTGCCCCGGTGGCCACGCACTTGAGAGCCTGGAAGTCCTCGTCGACGAGCATGGCGAAGACCTCGTGGGGGGTGGCTGCGTAGTCGAAGTTGGCCCTGATCTTCATCGCCATAATCTACCGGGCCGGCCGGGACCCGTCGGCGCCCCCGGAGCCGGCCGCCGGATCCACCGCGAGACCAACCAGACCACCCAGACCAAGCAGTAGGGGAGCGAGCTGAGCCGAGCGCGCGGCCCGGGAGTGCGACGAGAAGCTGTCCGCCAGGCCGGTCATCGAGCGGGCCAGCCGGCTACGGGCGCGCCCCACCGAGGCGGTGGCGTGGTCGACCCTGGCCTGGATCTCGGGCAGCTGGGCCCGCCGCCGTTCGGCATCCTCGGCACTGGCCGGGCCCCACGGCTCGATCACCCTGGTCCCGTCCAGGAGCAGTCCGGCGCCAACGACGCGCTGCTCGGCCCGTCGTGCGAGCTCGTGGCCCTCGGCCAGGTCGGTCGCGTAACCCTGCAGGGCTGCCCCACCAGCATCCAGATCCGAAGCGGTGGCGCGCATCGCCCGCAACGTGGCGGCGATGGCGGCTCGCGCTGCCGAGGCGTCCGGCCCCTCCCACGCCGCGAGCCCGACAAGGGCGTCGTCCAGCGCCTGCGCGTGCCGGGTCAACCGCGAGGACTCGCGGCGCATGGCCCCGCCGACCCGGGAACAGGAGACCTGGTCGCCGCGAACGAGGGACGTCATACGACGGGGCCGCGCCTGCGGCTGGTACGGGTCGAGGGTTCGCGGGCCCCGAGGGACCGGGTCATGGATGAGTGCGCGGCCGCGACGGCCGCCAGCCCATGAGAGGTATCGGCGAAGGTGTCGGTCAGCGCTCGAAGGGCGTCAGCGGCGTTGTCGACCAGGGTGTCCACCACGCGCTGGGTCGTGGCCTCGCCGGTGTCGGCGTAGTGGGCCAGCAGCTCATGTGAGGCATCCAGGGTCGCGGCCCCCGCGCGGGCCAGCGCAGCCGTGACGGCATCGAGCACGGTCGGGTCCACGCGATCCTGGGCAGGCATGCTGACAACCCTATGGCCGCTGGCCCGGGTCCAGGCGAGTTACGCACAGCCCCGGCCACGCGTGGCTCAGCACGACCCTCCCGCCACCGCGCCCACCCCAGCGATAGGCTCGGCGACGGTGCACAACGGCGTGCATCACGCGATACCCCGGTTAGGACGCCAGACATGTCTGCCTCGCTCGAGAAGTCCCGCTATGAGGTCATCCACTCGGCTGCGGAGCTGGCCGACCGGGCCGGCGGAGAGCCGATCGAGCCGTTCCTGCGACGCTACTACCGGCACGTCGCCACCGAGGACCTGCTGTCGCGGGGTCCCGAGGACATCCTGGGAGCAGTCCTGTCCCACAAGGAGACTGCGGCTACCCGCCCGGTGGGCACGGCCAACGTTCGCGTCTTCACCCCGACCGTCGAGGAGCACGGCTGGTCCTGCGGCCAGACGGTCATCGAGATCGTCACCGACGACATGCCGTTCCTGGTCGACTCGGTGACCACCGACCTCTCGCGCCAGGAACGGGCGTTCCACCTGGTCATCCACCCCCAGATGGTCGTTCGTCGCGACGTGGCCGGGGCCCTTCAGGAGATCCTCGACATCGATGCGATGACCGAGTCCGAGTTCGGCGCCGGGGTCGAGTCCTGGATGCACGTCGAGATCGACCGCGAAGCCGCCGATGCCGACCTGGACACGATTGCCGTCAGCCTTCGCCGCGTCCTCTCCGACGTGCGTGAGTCGGTCGAGGACTACTCCAAGATGGCGTTCGAGTGCCAGCAGATCGAGGCTGGTCTGGAGAGCGACCCGCCGAAGGGGCTTGATCCGGAGGAGGTCGCCCACACCCGGCGCCTGCTGCTCTGGCTGGCCGATGGCCACTTCACCTTCCTGGGCTACCGCGAGTACTCCCTCGAGAGCGAGGGCGACGACGATGTGCTGCACGCCGTCTCCGGCACCGGCCTGGGCCTGCTTCGTTACGACCAGCCCCACTCCGGCTTCGGGCGGCTCAGTGCCGAGGCACGGGCCAAGGCGCGCGAGCCCCACCTGCTGATCATCACCAAGGCCAACTCGCGCGCGACGGTGCACCGTTCGACCTATCTGGACTATGTCGGCATCAAGGTGTTCGACGACGACGGAGCGGTCACCGGCGAGAGGCGCTTCCTCGGGCTGTTCACCTCCAGCGCCTACACCGAGTCGGTCCGGCGCGTTCCGATCATCGACACCAAGGTCCAAAAGGTCCTGGAGAGAAGCGGATTCACCGCCAACAGCCACTCGGGCAAGGACCTGCTCGAGGTCCTCGAGACCTATCCGCGTGACGAGCTCTTCCAGACCAGCGAGGACGAGCTCTACGAGATCGCGACGTCGGTGCTGCATCTGCAGGAGCGTCGCAAGAGCCATCTGTTCCTGCGCCAGGACGAGTACGGCCGGTTCATGTCGTGCATGATCTTCATCCCCCGGGACCGTTACACCACCGCCGTCCGGCTGAAGATGGAGGCGATCCTGCGCAGCGCCTTCCACAGCTCCAGCGTGGACTACACGACCCGTGTGTCGGAGTCGGTGCTGGCGAGGCTGCACTTCGTCGTCAGGGTGCCGCCGGGCCAGACGATCCCGGTCGTGGACGAGGAGGACCTGCAGCAGCGCCTGATCGATGCCACACGGACCTGGGAGGAGGACCTCAGCGACGTCGCCCGCAGCGAGTTCGGCGAGGAGGAGGGGGCTCGCCTCGTCGGGCTCTACGGCAAGGCTTTCCCTGAGTCGTACAAGGAGGACTTCAGTCCCCGGGTCGGCGTGGTCGACCTCCACTACATCGAGGGCCTGGACAGCGAGGACGCCATCTCGCTGAACCTCTACCAGGAGCCGGGCCGGCCGTTGAGCGAGCGTCGCTTCAAGCTGTATGGACGCGGCCCGCTCTCGCTGACCGCCGTCCTGCCGCTGTTCACCGACTTCGGTGTCGAGGTCGTGGACGAGCGCCCGTACCAGATCAGCCGGGACGACGGGGTCATGGTGCACGTCTACGACTTCGGCCTCAAGGGCGGCGGGAACAAGGCCTGGGTCGGGAGCGACCTCGAGGGGCTCCGCGAGCTGTTCCAGGATGCGTTCTTCGCCGTCTGGCACGGCCGCGCCGAGAGCGACGGTTTCAACGCCCTGGTCCTTGGCGGCGGGCTCACCTGGCGTCAGGTCGTGATCCTTCGGGCCGTGGCCAAGTACCTGCGACAGACCGGGTCGACGTTCAGCCAGGACTATGTCGAGGCGGCGCTGGTCTCCAACGTGTCCATCGCCGGACAGCTGGTCTCGCTGTTCGAGACCAGGTTCGACCCCAACTACCAGCCGGCCAGGTCGGGCAAGAACGGCAGGGACACCGAGAAGCGCGCAGTCGCCGAGGCGCGGATCGTCAGCGGGATCACCGCAGACCTGGAGAACGTCGCCAGCCTCGACCACGACCGGATCATCCGGGCCTTCCTCGGACTACTCCAGGCCATGCAGCGCACCAACTACTACCAGCCCCTGCGAACAGCCGACCCGGCGTCCCCCGACACCGCCGGCGACGCGGCATACCAGCCGTACGTCTCCTTCAAGCTCGACCCGCAGATGGTGCCCGACCTGCCGGCGCCTCGGCCGATGTACGAGATCTGGGTCTACAGCCCCCGCTTCGAGGGTGTGCACCTGCGCTTCGGCAAGGTCGCCCGTGGTGGCATCCGCTGGAGCGACCGGCGCGAGGACTTCCGTACCGAGATCCTCGGCCTGGTCAAGGCGCAGATGGTCAAGAACGCGGTCATCGTGCCGACCGGCTCCAAAGGCGGGTTCTTCGCCAAGGCGCTGCCCGACCCGTCGGTGGACCGCGAGGCGTGGCTGGCGGAGGGCATCGCGTCCTACCAGCTGTTCATCTCGGGCATGCTCGACATCACCGACAACCTGATCGGGGGCGAGGTGATCGCGCCACCGTCGGTCGTGCGCCACGACGGGGACGACCCCTACCTGGTCGTCGTGGCGGACAAGGGCACCGCCACCTTCTCGGACATCGCCAACGGGATCTCCCAGTCCTACGGGTACTGGCTCGACGACGCGTTCGCCTCGGGTGGTTCGGCCGGCTACGACCACAAGGTCATGGGCATCACGGCTCGCGGGGCGTGGGAGTCGGTCAAGCGGCACTTCCGCGAGATGGACGTGGACATCCAGAGCACGGACTTCACGGTGGTCGGCGTCGGCGACATGAGCGGTGACGTGTTCGGCAACGGCATGCTCCTGTCCGAGCACATCCGGCTGGTCGCGGGGTTCGACCACCGGCACATCTTCCTGGACCCGAACCCCGACCCGGCAACCTCGTTCCCCGAGCGCGCGCGCCTCTTCGCCCTTCCCCGGTCCTCGTGGGCCGACTACGACAAGAGCCTGATCAGCGAAGGCGGCGGGGTCGTCGCGAGGTCGGCCAAGTCGGTCACGATCAGCAAGCAGGTCACGTTGGCGCTGGGTCTGCCCAAGGGCACCACGTCGATGACGCCCGCCGAGCTGATGAAGTCCATCCTGCTGGCGCCGGTGGACCTGCTCTGGAACGGCGGCATCGGCACCTACGTCAAGGCGTCCACCGAGGTCAACGTCGAGGTCGGGGACCGCGCCAACGATGCGATCCGCGTCGACGGAAGAGCGTTGCGGGCCAAGGTGGTCGGCGAGGGCGGCAACCTCGGCTGCACCCAGCTGGGCCGGATCGAGGCCTCCCTGGGGGGCGTGCACATCAACACCGACGCCATCGACAACTCCGCGGGCGTCGACACCTCCGACCACGAGGTCAACATCAAGATCCTGCTGACCGCCATGACCCGTGAGGGCGACATGACGATCAAAGCCCGCAACGCGCTGCTGGCATCGATGACCGATGACATCGCCCGCCAGGTCCTGCGCGACAACTACGAGCAGAACGTCCTGCTCGGCAACGCCCGCGCCCAGGAGCACGCGATGCTGCCGGTGCACCAGCGCCTCATCCACGTGCTGGAGCTGCGCGGCGACCTCGACCGGGCCCTCGAGTTCCTGCCCACCGACGTCGAGATCAACCGGCGGCACGAAGCCGGCTTGGGCCTGAAGAGCCCGGAGGTCTCGGTGCTGGCGGCCTACGCCAAGCTGGCCCTGAAGAAGGACCTGCTGCCAACGGCGCTGCCCGACGAGCCCTGGTTCCAGGCGACCCTGATCAAGTACTTCCCCAACCCGATCAGGGAGAGGTACCTGGACAAGCTGGCCAGCCACCCGCTGCGCCGCGAGATCATCACCAACGCGGTCGTCAACTCGATGCTCAACCGCGGTGGCATCACCTTCGCCTTCCGGGCCTCCGAGGAGACCGGTGCCTCGCCGGAGCAGGTCACTCGCGCCTTCGTCGTCTGCCGTGAGGTCTTCAACATGGTCGGCTACCTGGCCAGCGTGGAGGACCTGGACAACGTCGTGTCCACCGAGACCCAGACGATGTTGTACCTCGAGCTCCGCCGGCTGACCGACCGGGCCGTGCGGTGGTTCCTGCAGAACCGTCCGTCCACCCTCGACGTCGCCGCCGAGGTGGAGCGCTTCAGCGCGGTGGTCGCCGAGCTCGCGCCGCAGCTGCCCACGTTGTTGAAGGGCGCGGAGCGCACCCGCCTGGAACGTCGGGCCAAGGAGCTCGAAAAGTGTGTCGTGCCAACGGAGATGGCCCTCAAGGTGGCGGGCCTGCTCGACCAGTTCTCACTGTTGGACATCGTGGAGATCAGTGTGGCGACGCAGCGTTCGGCCGCTGAGGTCGCGGCCGTCTACTACGCCACCTCCGAGCAGTTCGGGATCGACACCATGCTGACCCGGGTGACCAGGCTGCCGCGCGACGACCGCTGGGACGCCCTGGCCCGCGGTGCGCTGCGCGATGACCTGTATGCCGTGCTGGAGTCCCTCACCAGGGCGGTCCTGGACGGCAGCAAGGACGGCCTGGCTCCCAACGACCGGATCACCGCCTGGTCCCAGGCCAATGCCGAGTCCCTGGCCCGCTCGAAGGTGGCGCTCGCGGGCCTCGACCGGCTCGAACGGCCCGGCATCGCGGCACTGTCGGTGGCGCTGCGCACGTTGCGCGGAGTCATCCGGACGGGGTCGAGCCCCACCTGACCGAACGGGGCAAGGACCGGGGCAGGACCGGGGCAAGGCGGGTCGGGGCGGTACTAGGCTCGGCGCTGTGGCGACCCTGAACGAGGTGCTGCGTGAGCAGACCGATCTGGATGCCGCCGAGGTCGAGTGGCTGCACCTGCTGCTGGGCGACTGGCAGCTTCTCTCGGACCTCAGCTTCGGGGACCTGGTCCTGTGGGTTCCGGCGACCGCCGGCGGGTGGTATGCCGCGGCCCACGTCCGGCCCACCACGGGCCCCATGGTCTTCTTCGACGACATCGTGGGCACCCGCGTGGGCCCGGGACGTCGCCCGCTGCTGGACCAGGCCTTCGGCGACCTTCGGATCGTGCGGGAGCGCGACCCCGAGTGGCGTGACGACATGCCCATCCGCGAAGAGGTCATCCCCGTCGTGAGCCAGGGGCGCGCGCTGGCGGTGCTCACCCGGCATACGAACCTGGCAACGCTGCGCACCCCGAGCCGGCTCGAGCTGACGTACCGCGCGACGGCGGACGCGCTCGCGAGAATGATCGCCGCGGGGGAGTTCCCCACCCTGGGCGCCCCCACGGGTCAGCGGCGGGGCGCACCCCGGGTCGGCGACGGCGTGATCCTGCTGGACGCCGACGGGACCGTGGGCTACGCCAGCCCGAACGCCATCTCGGCCATCCACCGCCTGGGCCATGTCGGTGACGTCGTGGGCGCTTCGCTGGCCAGGATCACGACCGAGGTCCTGCGCGAGGAGGCACTCGTGGACGAGGGCCTCGGGTTGGTCGTGACCGGGCGGGAGCCGTGGCGCGCCGAGGTCGAGTCGCGCGGCGCGAGCGTGTCCCTGCGCTCCATCCCGTTGATCGAGGGCGGCCAGCGCACGGGCGCCATCCTGCTGCTGCGCGACATCAGCGAGCTGCGCCGGCGCGAGCGCGAGCTGCTCACCAAGGACGCGACCATCCGCGAGATCCACCACCGCGTCAAGAACAACCTGCAGACCGTGGCCGCCCTGCTGCGGATGCAGTCGCGGCGCCTTCCCGACAACGAGGCGCGGGCTGCCCTTGATGAGGCGGTACGCCGTGTCGGTACCATCGCGCTGGTCCACGAGACGCTCAGCCAGGGCTTCGACGAGACCGTGGACTTCGACCTGATCGCAGCTCGCGGGCTGGCCGCCGTGGTCGAGGTCGCCACCCGTGACGTGCCGGTCCGGGCGGAGCGGACCGGGTCGTTCGGCCGAATGCGCTCAGAGGATGCCACGGCGCTGGCCATGGTGGTCACCGAGCTGGTGCACAACGCGGTCGAGCACGGGCTGGCCGGGACCGGGGGAGTGGTCAGGGTGCACGCCGAGCGCAGCAGCGACGAGCACGACGAGCTGCTGACCGTGACGGTCACCGATGACGGGTCGGGTATGCCGGACGGGTTCGACCCGGCGGGCTCCGGTCTGGGCACCCAGATCGTCACGTCGCTGGTTGCGGACCTGCGCGGACGGATCACCTGGGAGAACGCGGCACCGTGCGGGACCAGGGTGCGGTTCGTCGCCCGGCTCCGGCCGATCAAGGCCGCCGGCGACCCGCTGTAGCTCGGCTGGCTATGGGCTCAGCTGGCGCGTCGGGCGCGGGCGTTGCGGCGTTTGAGGGCCCGCCGTTCGTCCTCTGAGAGGCCACCCCAGACGCCGGCGTCCTGGCCGGACTCGATGGCCCACTTCAGGCAGGTCTCAATGACCTCGCATCGGCGGCATACGGCTTTGGCATCCTCGATCTGGAGAAGGGCGGGGCCCGTGTTCCCAATCGGGAAGAACAGCTCGGGGTCCTCTTCCAGGCAGGCAGCGCGGTTGCGCCAAGTCATCAGGATCGTGCTCCTCGAATATGGCCTTGGGATTCAGTGTCACGTGAGTCAGCTCAGGCGGATGTGGGTCAGAGTCAGTGCGGTGGTGCTGGGGCCGACGTCAACGCGTGATGGTCGTCCTCACGTGCCGCCGTCCGCGCGCGCTCGAACCGCAGAGCGGAAGAGCGTGCACTTGACCAACGAGATCGTCGGCTTCGGTGTTCCAAGCCTCACAGATCCGGTCAAGTCCGGACAAGTGGTTGCGGCGCTTATGTGCCGCGGACCTTGAGAAGTTTGTCACAAGATCCGGGAAAACGGGGGGTTTGAACGCATGGAATCTTGTGATGGGCGCAGATAGCCTGTGCTGCTGTGAGCAGCCCGGAGCCGATCTCCCCCCCGCGCGCCGGTATGCCGGGCCTGGTCGCCGCGTCGATCATCGGTGTCCAGGCCCTCGGCTGCGCCGTCCTGGCCGTGGCCTTTCCCCTCGCAGCGGCCCGGGACGCGAGCCTGAGCACGACCAGCCACGTGATGTTCAGCGTGTTCACGGCCCTGATCGCCGCTGGCCTTGGGCTCGTGGCCAGGGGTCTGTGGCGGGACCTGACCTGGCCGCGTACGGCCGGCGCGGTCTGGCTTGTGCTGCTCCTGCCCGTGGGCTGGGCCATGGTCCAGGCCGGCTGGGCGCTGGTCGGTGCGCTGCTCCTCGGCAGTGCCGTTGTCGGCATCGTGGCCGTGGCGGCAGAGAGCAGAAGCGTTGCGACGTAAGGGCGCCGGGGCTCAGGCGGCTCCGCGGTCCCCAGCCTGCCCGGCGGTGACGTGGCTGTTCGCGGCCCCGTTCGGCACGAGGCTGAACGCGCCCTCCTCCTCCTGGGCGTTGTGCAGCCGGATGACGGCATACAGCCCGTAGAGCACCCGCCGCAGCTCGATGATGTCCTCGGGCTCGGCGGTCTCGTTGTCCAGTCCCGCGAGAAGCCGCTGCAGCCGGGTGACCTGGTGCTCGATCTCCGCGTGGGTGCGGCTCATCGCCGCTGTCGAGTCCGTCCCTCCCAGCGCGCGGCCCACGAGGGGGACGAGCAGCTCCTCGTCGGCCCGCTCGTGGGGGAGCAGCTCGCCCTGCAGCCGGTCCAGCAGCGTGTGCACCGGGGAGAGGTCCAGGTCGTGCGTGGAGAGAGCGTCGGCGGTCGAGCGGATCTTCTCGATCAGCGGCAGCACGGCGTCGTGCTCGGCCCGCAGCCGCAGCGCGGTGGCGACGTCCGCCGGGGCCATCGCGATCGTGTGGACCGCCCCGGGCAGCACGGCGCGCAGGGCGATGCCGATGGCCAGGACGTCGATGACCTCCTGGACGACCGCGCCCGCGGCGGGCGGGAGGAGCCCGATGGCTGCCAGGGCCATCGCCGCCAGCGACAGGCCCATGCCGACCATGACGGCCTGCAGGGCGATCCCCTTCGAGCGTCGCGCGATCAGGATCGCGTCTGCCAGGGCGTCCACCCGGTCGACCGTGAGGACGACGTCGGCGGCCTCTGAGGAGGCTGTGGCTCCGCGCGCGGCGAGGGCCACCCCAACGCCGGCCGCCGCGAGCGCGGGGGCGTCGTTGATGCCGTCGCCGACCATGATCGTCGCGCCGTTGGCCGACTCCCGCTCGATGGCGGCGAGCTTGCCCGCGGGGTCGCAGTCGGCCAGCACCGCGTCGACGCCCACGATCCGCCCGACCATGTCCGCGATGTCGGCGCGGTCGCCGGTGACCAGGACCACGCGCGTGACACCGGCCGCACGCATCGCTCGCACCATCCGGGGCGCGTCCGGGCGGATGACGTCATCGAGCAGGAACACGCCGGCGGGCTCGCCGTCGACCGCGACGAAGACCGTCAGCGAGCCGTCGAGGTCGGCGCGGCGGCGTACCTGGCGAACCCATGGCGGAGCGGCTTCGCCGACGATCCAGTCGGCCTTGCCGAGCTTCACCCGATGGCTCCCGACCGTCCCCTCCAGGCCGTAGCCGTGGACCTCCTTGACGTCCTCGGGCATCTCCAGGACAAGGCCCCGGCCGATGCCGCCGGTGACGATGGCGCTGGCCAGGACGTGCGCCGAGACCTGGTCGAGGGAGGCGGCGAGGCGCAGCACCTCGTCCGCGTCCAGGTGGTCACCAGCGGTGACGACGTCGGCCAGCACCGGATGTCCCTGGGTCAGCGTGCCCGTCTTGTCGAAGAGCATCACGCGCCCGCCGGCCAGCCGTTCGAGGGCGCCACCCCCCTTGATGACCACGCCGATGTGAGCCGCCCGGGACAGCCCGGACATGATCGCGATCGGGGCGGCCAGCAGCAGGGGGCACGGCGTCGCGACGACGAGGACGGCCACGGCGCGCACGGCGTCCCCGCTCATCGCCCAGGACGCTCCCGCCAGGACCAGGGTGAGCGGGACGAAGAGGATGGCGAACCGGTCGGCGGTGCGGACGAACGGTGCGGACGAGGCCTGGGCCTCGTTGACCAGACGCACGACGCCTGCATAGGTGGACTCCGCGGCCGCCGCCGTCGCGACCATGTCGATCGGCGGACCCGAGCAGACCACACCGCTGCGGACGGCGTCGCCGGCGAGTCGCTCGACCGGCAGCGGCTCGCCCGTGAGCGCGGACTCGTCCAGGACGGCCGTGGCCAGGAGCCGCCCGTCCACCGGGACGATCTGCCCGGTCCCCACGAGCAGCCGGTCACCGAGGACGACGTCATCGACCGGGACCTCGACGATCCCGCCCTCGACGCGCAGCCGCGCCGTGCGCGGCGCTCGTTCGACCAGCAGGCTCAGCTCGCGGCGCGCGCGCGCGGCAGCCCGGGCCTCCAGGAGCTGCCCGCTCGCGAGCATCACGGTGATCATGGCGCCGGCGAAGGGCTCGTCGACCGCGAGCGCCCCGGCCAGGGCCAGCACCGCGATGACGTCGACGCTGGGTTGACGGCGCCGGATCGCGGCCATGGTCCACGACAACGAGAAGGCGAGGCCGAGCACCGTGCCGGCTATCCACAGGATGCTGGCCGGCGTGCTGGCGGCGAGCAGGTGAGCCGCGCCGCCGGTGAGAAGGAGCAGGGTGGAGGAGACGAACAGCAACATCTCCTTGCGTTCACGCAACCCGGTCACGATGTCATTCTCCTGCGCTCTGGACCTGCGAAATGGCCGAATGGCCGAAACGTCCGCCGCATCCGGCTGCTCCTGGTTCTGGTGGTACGTCCCCACAGTGAATAGCCTTGACGACCAGGCTGTCAGCAAGGTACGTCACACCCGATCGGGGCCGGCATCCGGTCGCCATCGCCCGGAGGATCCGTTGCCCGCAGAGGTCGTCACGGCTCGGCCCCGCCTCATCCCCTCGGGTAGCGGCATGAAGGTCGCAGGGCTGGTTCTTGCCGCCGGCGGTGGCTCCCGGTTCGGGCAGCCCAAGGCGGCGGTCGAGGTCGGCGGCCGCCGGCTGGTGGATCGGGCGATCGAGTCGTGCGTCCGGGCGGGACTGAGCCCCGTGGTGGTCGTCCTTGGTGCGGCCTGGCTGACGCCGATGCCCCTCGCCGACGAGGTGGCCGCCGAGCCCGCCGACATCTGGCTGGTGGAGAACGCCAGGTGGCCCACCGGGATTGCGTCGTCGCTGCGGGCAGGGATCGGCGCCCTGGAGAGCGACCCCGGCATCGACGCCCTGGTCATCACCCTCGTCGACACCATCTCCGTCGGCCAGGAGCACCTGCGCCGGGTGGGCTCGGCCCTGCGCGGCGGTGCCACTGTCGCCGTGGCGACATACGGGGGCCACGCGCGAACACCCGTGGGACTGGCCCGCGAGCACTGGGCGGACGTTGCGCGAGCCGTCGCCGGGGACCAGGGTGCGCGGGTGTGGTTGCGGGCCCACCCAGACCTCGTCACGGACGTGGAGTGCGGCGATCTCGGTGCGCTGATCGACATCGACACCCCGGACGACCTGCCGCTCTGACCGGCCCGTCGTGGCAGTGATCGGACCTCGGCCGGACCCTATGGCGGGCGCTGGTTCCAGCGCTAGACTCGCCGGAAAACCGGGGAGGCACCAATGAACGCCACCAGCTCAACAGTTCCGGAAAGCCCCAGCGGCATGGCGGGGGACAAGCTCGCGGGGCGGGTCGCACTCGTGACCGGCGGGATCCGGGGCATCGGAGCCGCCATCTGCCAGAGCCTGGCCGCCCAGGGGGCCTCGGTGGCCGCCGGGTACAGCACGAACACGCCCCGGGCCGAGCAGTTCCTGACCGACTTCAAGGAGCAGTTCGCCGGGAAGGTGCCTGCGAGCATCCACAAGGGAAACGTCTCGAGCCCCGAGGACTGCCGCCGCGTGGTCCAGGAGGTGCTCGACCAGCACGGCAGGCTCGACATCCTGGTCAACAACGCGGGAATCACCATGGACAAGATGGCCATGAAGATGTCGGTGGAGGACTGGAACACCGTTCTTGCCGTGAACCTCTCGGGCTCGTTCTTCATGGCCCAGCCGGCGCTGGAGCACATGGTGGAGCGGGGCACGGGCCGGATCATCTTCGTCTCCTCGGTCATCGGTGAGACCGGCAACATCGGGCAGGCGAACTACGCGGCGTCCAAGGCGGGCATGCTCGGGCTGACCAAGACCCTGGCGAAGGAGACGGCCTTCCTGCTGGCGCGTTCGGGCAAGCTCGAAGAGACCGGGGTAGGCCTGACGGTCAACACGGTGACACCGGGTTTTGTGGCGACCGAGATGCTCGCGGACATCCCGGACAAGGTGCTGGACAAGATCAAGTCGCAGATCCCGCTGGGCCGGTTGTGCCGTCCCGAGGAGATCGCCCGGGTGGTCCACTTCCTGGCCGCTGACGCCTCCGCATACATCACCGGTCAGGTATGGGGGGTCAACGGCGGGCTGGACATGTAGCGCCGATCGGGGCTGCTTGACATACCAAGCGGGCGGTATGTATGTTGTGCAGGTGCCGGATGCACCGTGCACCTTCCATGACCTCGAGGAGATCACGATGGCAACAACCACCAAGACCACCCCCACGACCGAGATGCCCGTCCTGGCCCAGAAGATCCGCGAGCAGCTGGTCTCCACCGTCCGTCAGGGTCAGCAGCTCTCCGTCGACGCCGCCCAGACCTGGGTCAAGGCCGTCTCGGTTCTTCCCGTTCCGGACCTGCCTGCCATCCCCGGCGTCCCCGCCCTGCCCGGCGTCGAGGCCGCTACCAGGTTCAGCTTCGACCTGGCTGCTGACCTGCTCACCGCCCAGCGCGAGTTCGCTCTTCAGCTCGTGGGCGTCCTGGTCCCCGAGAAGACGGCCTGACCCACCTCCCGGCCACCTCGACGACACGCCGGACCCGGATCAAGCTCATGGCAGCAAGGGAGAACGACCCCCGGCGGATGCTGGGGGCCTTCATCCGCGCGCAGCGACAGATGGCCAACCTGTCGCTGCGCCAGCTGTCTGCGCTCACGGAGGTGTCCAACCCCTACCTCAGCCAGGTCGAGCGCGGGCTGCACGAGCCGTCGGTACGCGTGCTCAAGTCGATCGCGGACGCGTTGAACCTCTCCGCCGAGACACTGTTCGAGCACGCGGGACTGGTCAACAGCACCGAACCGGTGGACGACGAGGCCACTGCTGCCGCGATCAGGGCCGACCGGCGACTGTCCGAGGCGCAGCGCCGCGCGCTGCTCGGGGTCTACCAGAGCTATGTTGAGGACAACACCGGGTTGTGAACCCATCTGGTGGTGCAGTGACCTTCCTCGTTCCCGCTATCTAGGAGTTCCATACCATGAGCGCAGTACCGAGTCCGGAGTCAGTGGGTCGCGCAGTCCTGGAGCGTCTTGGCGTGGCGGAGGACCCGATGATCGGCGCCGATCCGGTGTCGTTCCTGCGTTCACTGGGCGCCGCTGGTGTCGCGCTGGTGAAGAACCCGGCCGGGACGGCGGCAGCCAACGGCCGGCTGGCCATCGGCCTTGCTGCGGCGGCGCGCGCGGCGGTGGAGCGTGCGGTCGGTGCCGAGACGTCCGGACCGGTGGCTCCAGCGCCCGGCGACAAGCGGTTCAAGGACCCGGCATTCGAGGAGAACGCGCTGTTCTACCTGCTGATGCAGGACTACCTGCTGGGCGGCCAGCTGGTCAACGAGCTGCTGGATGCGGCAGGGCTCGAGGCCAGTCAAGACCTCAAGGCGCGGTTTGCGGCCAGGTTCATCGTCGACGCCATGGCGCCCACGAACACCTTGCCCGGAAACCCGGCGGCCCTTCGAGAGGCCTTCGACACCGGTGGCAAGAGCCTGGTGCGAGGCGCCAAGAACCTGGTGAACGACCTCCTCAACAACGGGGGCTGGCCCTCGCAGGTTGACGCCACGGGGTTCGAGGTCGGCGTCAACATGGCCGCCACCCCGGGCTCGGTGGTCTACCGCAGCGACCTGATCGAGCTGATCCAGTACGAGCCACAGGGCAAGCAGGTGCACGCGGTGCCGCTGCTGTTCTGCCCGCCGTGGATCAACAAGTACTACATCATGGATCTTGCCCCCGGTAAGAGCCTGATCGAGTGGGCCGTCCAGCACGGTCACACCTGCTTCGCGATCAGCTACCGCAACCCCGATGCGAGCATGCGCGACGTCGACTTCGAGGACTACCTGCATCAGGGTCCCCTCGATGCGGTGCGAGTCGTGCGTGAGATCACCGGCGCGCCTGAGGTCAACACCGTGTCGGTGTGCCTGGGCGGGACGCTGACCGCGATCGGGCTGGCCTACAACGCCTCGACCGGTGACCGGTCGATCAAGTCCGCAACCTTCCTGAACACCCTGACCGACTTCAGCGTCCCCGGCGTGCTGGGGGTCTTCACCGACGAGGCCACGATCAGCGGTCTTGAGAAGCAGATGGCCAAGGAGGGTTTCCTTGACTCCGACAAGATGGCGCACACGTTCGACGCGTTGCGAGCCAACGACCTGGTGTTCGCCTACGTCGTGAACAACTGGCTCCTGGGCAGGAAGCCGCCGGCGTTCGACCTGCTGGTGTGGAACAAGGACAGCACCCGTATGCCGGCCCGGATGCACTCGCGCTACCTGCGGTCGTGCTACCTGAACAACGAGTTCGCCCGCGGAGAGTTCGAGGTCGACGGTCAGAAGCTGCAGCCCGGCAAGATCGACGTGGATACCTATGTCCTTGCTGCCGTTGACGACCACATCGTCCCGTGGGTCGCGGGGTACAAGACGACCCATCTGTTCGGCGGCAACAACCGGTTCGTGCTGAGCACGTCGGGTCACATCGCCGGGATCGTCAACCCGCCCGGGCCCAAGGCCAAGCACTGGACCAACGACGCCAGCCCGGCCGACCCGCAGGAGTGGAAGGCCAACGCCCAGCTCCACGACGGCACCTGGTGGGAGGACTGGACCACGTGGATCGCGGCGCAGGGCGGCCCCACCGTTGCCGCCCCCCGCAAGCTGGGCAGCAAGGTTCACCCCCCGATCGAGGATGCCCCCGGCAGCTACGTCCGCGCTCGCGCGTGAGCGGGCCAGCGTTGGCTGTCGCCTCCGAGGTGCTCAGTGTCTTTGGGCTCCAGGTGGCCATGCGGGTTCAGGGCAAAGGCGATCCGCTGCTGCTGATCAACGGGATGACCCGTCCGATGCAGAGCTGGGACCCGTTCATCGGGGAGCTCTCAGGGCGGACCGTCGTCGGCTTCGACGCACCCGGTGTGGGTGCCAGCCCCACTCCGGTGCTGCCGTTGTCGATACCCGGGCTGGCCCACCTTGCGGTGGCGGTCCTGGACGCCGCTGGTTTTGAGCACGCGGACGTTCTCGGGTACTCCCATGGCGGAGCGGTGGCTCAGCAGCTCGCCTACGACAACCCGGCCTCGGTTCGCCGGCTGGTTCTTGCGGCCACCTCGTGCGGCGTGGGAGCAACCCCCGGCAGCGGGCGGGCGGGCCTGCGCGGACTGCGTACCCCCGAAGCCAGCCCGTGGCCGCGCGCCGACGCCATGGGCCTGTTCTGGCACTCCCTGGCGTTCTCCAACTGGTCCAGCATCCCGTTCCTGGGCTCCATCCCAACCCCGACCCTGGTCGTGTGCGGGGAGCACGACCGCATCGTGGCCCCCGCGAACAGCAAGGTCCTGGCCCGTCGTATCCCGGGCGCCTCGCTGGTCATGGTGCCTGCGGGTCACAACCTTCAACGCCCCGACGTCGCGA
>JANOHS010000333.1:0-1566 GCA_031406655.1 Micrococcales bacterium | reverse complement strand
GGTCGAGCTCAGGCCGGACCAGAACGCTCGGCGGCGCCGTCCATCGCACCTTGCCCGAGACCAGTCCCACCATTCCACTGGTCGATGCCGGCACCGTGCCTTGCATGGCGGTGTAGACGAGGTCACTCGCGGTGGTGAACGCACCGCCCTTCTGCGGGTCGACGCCATCGGCGGCAAGTGCGCGGAACTCGGCCACCCCACGGCCAAGCGAGTCGTCGATGCGCGCGTCCACCCTGCCACGCAGCAAGAGGTATGCCGTTGAGCCGGCGAGGAGCAGCCCGAAAGCTGCGAGCGCGAGCACCGCTGCCAGAATGCGCATCCGCACCGTGACCCGCGGGCGTCGGCCTGGCGAAGTCGCTGGGCTCACCAGGGCCTCTGAGTGCGGGTCATCCTGGAACGTGCTGTTCGCCGTCCCAAGAGTGTGGCGGAACGGGGACGACCTGCTCGGGCTGATGTTCAGGGGCATGGGTTCGCGGAGGAACCGGGGCGGGGCGTTGCGCCGGGTTGGGGGCAGGCGCGGGTGCAGGGGCGGTCGGCGCTGTCCGCGTGGCGGGGGCACCGGGCTCACTGCCGACCGGTTGATCGGCTGCAGCGGACTTTGCCGGCGTGGCCGTTGGGGGGGTTACCCGTGCCGGGTCGAGCACCACCGAGTCACCGAGATCGTGATCGGCAGGCGGACCCAACGATGAAGCCACCGTCATGGCGCCGAACCCCAGGAGAAGGCTTGTCCCGCCGACCGCCAGAACCTGGACAAGGGTCCGTCTGGGACCGGGCGGGGGCGTCATGGTTCAAGTATCCGCCGGCTTCGTGAGGCGAGGATGAGAACCCTCCCTTGTCGGCAACCGGTTGGCGTAGCGTCCGACACATGACGGCAGCAATCACAGCCACCCACCTGAGCAAGGCCTTCGGGGCGACCAAGGCGCTGGACGACCTCGATCTGCAGGTCGAGACCGGTGAGGTGCACGGATTCCTGGGACCCAACGGCGCGGGCAAGTCCACCACGATCAGGGTCCTGCTCGGGCTGTTGCGCCCCGACGCGGGTGAAGCCACGTTGCTCGGCGGCAACCCCTGGCGAGACGCCGCGGACCTGCACCGACGTCTGGCCTACGTCCCGGGCGACGTCAACCTGTGGCCGAGCCTGTCGGGCGGTGAGGTCATCGACCTGCTGGGTCGGCTGCGCGGCGGCTTGGACGAACAGCGCCGCAAGTCCCTGCTCGAGCGCTTCGACCTCGACCCGCGCAAGAAGGGCCGGGCGTACTCCAAGGGCAACCGGCAGAAGGTCGCGCTGGTGGCGGCATTGGCCTCGGACGTCGAGCTGTTGATCCTGGACGAACCGACGGCAGGGCTGGATCCGTTGATGGAGAGCGTATTTCGCGAGTGTATTCAGGAGGAGCGGCCCCGCGGCCGGACCGTGCTGCTCTCCAGTCACATCCTCTCTGAGGTCGAGCACCTCTGTGATCGGGTCTGCATCATCAAGGATGGGCACACCGTCGAGACCGGGACCCTCGCCGAGCTTCGACACCTCTCCCGCACCCACGTCGAGGCGGTACTCGTCGGGACAGTCCC
>JANOHS010000312.1:0-8129 GCA_031406655.1 Micrococcales bacterium | reverse complement strand
GTTGGCTACGTTGCTGCGGGCGTCACCGCAGAAGGCAAACGCGATCTCGGCATCCGGTTTGGGACAATGCTCGCGCATGGTGAGCAGGTCGCACAGCGTCTGGGTCGGGTGCCACTCGTCGGTCAGGCCGTTCCACACTGGGACGCCCGCGAACTCCCCGAGGGTCTCCACGAGCTCCTGGCCGGACCCGCGGTACTGGATCCCGTCATACATCCGGCCGAGCACCCGTGCGGTGTCCTTCATCGACTCCTTGTGACCGATCTGGCTGCCGCTCGGGTCGAGGTAGGTGACGTGCGCCCCCTGGTCGAAGGCGGCCACCTCGAACGCGCACCGCGTGCGGGTGGAGGACTTCTCGAAGATCAGCGCAATGTTCTTGCCGCTCAAGTGTTTCCGCTCGTTCCCGGCGGCCTTGTCGGCCTTCAGGGACGCGGACAGGGTGAGCAGCTCGCGCAGCTGCTGAGGGGTGAGGTCGAGCTCCTTGAGGTAGTTACGACCACGCAGGTTGGACGACATGCTAGATACCCTCTCGCTGGATAGGACAGGCCAT
The DNA here is from genome assembly GCA_031406655.1 of Micrococcales bacterium. Classification (GTDB taxonomy): domain Bacteria; phylum Actinomycetota; class Actinomycetes; order Actinomycetales; family Dermatophilaceae; genus UBA4719. The sequence goes on along the minus strand of JANOHS010000312.1, from coordinate 7,582 downwards.
GCATCGGGGTCCACCGCGGCCGCGCCCCAGCTCGCTGCCGGAAACCGTGATCACCTCTACCCCGTTCTTGCGCAGGTGGGTGTTGCTCGTGACGTTGCGCTCGTAGGCGATGACCACACCGGGGCTGACCGTGAGGACGTTGCATCCGTCATCCCACTGCTCGCGCTCTGCGGCGTGGACGTCCTGGACCGGGGTGAGCACCCGGATGTCGTCCAGCCCGAGCGCCTCAGCGATGACGCGGTGCATGTCCTCGGGTGGATGCTCGACGACCCGCAGCTCCATGTCACTGTCACCGGGCTCGATCGTGAACGACGCCAACATGCTCAGGCCGGCGTACTTGGTGAAGGTCTCGCCGTCCACCATCGTCATGACGGTGTCCAGGTGCATGAACGCCCGACGCTGCGGCAGCAGCAGGGCAACGATGCGGCGCGCGGATCCGGCCGCGAAGAGCGCCCGGGCCAGGTGCTCGATCCCCTGAGGCGTGGTCCGTTCGCTCATCCCGACCAGCACGGCACCGCGGCCGATGACCAGGACGTCGCCGCCCTCCATCGTGGCCACACCTCGGGACGACCCCTCTGACCACAGGGGGAAGCCCGCATCGGCGAACAACGGGTGCCACCGGTAGATCGCCTCGTAGTTCACCGACTCGCGCATGCGCGCCTGCTTGCTCATGGAGTTGATCGCCACACCGTCGTAGATCCAGCAGGAGGTGTCGCGGGTGAACAGATGGTTGGGCAGTGGCTGGAGCAGGAAGCTGTCGTCCTCCATCGCCCGGAAGACCAGCGACCTGGGCTCGTCGATCCAGTCGAGCACCTCGCGTTTGGTCAGCCCCCCGATCAGCGTCTCGGTGAGTGCCGTCGGGTCCAGTGCGGCAACCGCCGCGCGGATCGGGTCGAGCTCGATGGGTCCGAAGACCCGCTCGTCGAAGACGTGGTCCAGGATGTAGTCACGAGCACCGACATGCTCCAACGTCTCGCGCAGCAGGGTGTCGAAGTAGATCACGTCGACGCCCTGATCGCGCAGGGCTTGTGCGAACGCATCGTGCTCGTGCTGCGCCCGCTCGACCCACAGGATCTCGTCGAAGAGCAGATCGTGCTTGTTGGTCGGTGTGAGTCGCTTGAGCTCGATGTCAGGGCGGTGCAGGATCACCCGCTGCATCCGGCCGACCTCCGAGTCGACGTGAAACGTCTCCATGCTCACATCCTGTCCTAGAGCGCGGGCAGGATGCCCGTCGGCATCGCCTTGGGCCGCCAAAAAGTGTGCGTCCGGGCCTTCTCGCGGGCGATTCTTGGCCAGAGTATCCCGAGAACGCAACTAACGGAGCCGCCGACGGTCAGCGGTCGACCAATCATGACATCTCGTCAGCGCCCTGGCCCGGGGCCGCGACCGGCAGGTCCGGCGGCGTCAGGGCCGCCAGGGTGTCCCTGATCGCGTCCGGGGCCTTGACCTGGCGACGCCCGAAAGCGCGCAGCAGTGCCTGGAGCTCGTCGCCCAGGCCGCGTGGCGGCAAGGTGATCTCGTACTCCACCGTGCCGGACTCCCGCTGGGTGACCCGGAAGCCCACGCTGCTCTCCTGGAGCAGCCCGACCACGGCTGCGTTCTCGGCCGCGACCAGTGCGGTGAAGTGGCGGATGCCTTCCTGTCGGGCACGGTCAACCAGCATGCCCAGCAGCTTGGTCCCGAGCCCTCGGCCCTGCCACTCGTCGACGACGGTGACCGCAACCTCGGCTCCATGCGGATCATCTGGGTACCGGATGTATCTGGCGATACCAAGGCCGCGACCATCGACGGGGTTCACGGCGCCGAGCGCCTCATGGTCGTGGTGGTCGATCTCAGTGAAGTAGCGAAGCTCTGCGGCGGTCAGGCTGGGTTTGCCGGTCAGGAATCGCAACCGGCGGGTTTCGGCGCTCAGGCGGGCGAAACCGTCTGCCAGCAGCGTCGCGTCCGTGCACTGCACCTGTCGGATCACAACGACTGACCCGTCCCGCAGCTCCACCGACGCGCTCTTCATACCCTCATCCTTCTGTAGGGGCCCAGCCGGTCAGCAGGTGAGGCTGACCTTCACGTTCGGATGCTCAGCTGACCAGCTGGTCGCTTTCGATGAGGTACTCATCGTCGTGGGTGACGAAGGTGAACTGGTGGGTCTCGGTCGAGCGGGTGCCGTCGTCCCGCGTGAAGGTCAGCCTCACGACCGCCTGTCCGGTCGAGGCGTTCGCCTGGGTCTGGCTGACCTTGACCTTGTCGATGCTGTGCCAGAAATCGTCATAGCTCTCGCGACCACCGGCGGTGCTCTGCATGTTGGGCGACAGCTGGTCCCAGGTGTTGTCTGTGTCCTTGGTGACCTCGGAGTAGTACGCGTTCACGAAGTCTTCGAGCTTCTTGTCGGCATCCCGGTCGGGCGCTGCAGGCGTGCCGTCGGCCGCACGGCCATTGCTGGTGGGCGACGCGGAAGGCTTCGACGGGGCGGGCGCCGTGACCTTTGCCGGCGCCTGCGTGACGGTCGTCCCTGGTGCCGCCGTGGTGCCGCCCTGGCCGGTGAGCTGGCTCAGCAGAACCACGCCGAACGCGACCACCAGAAGGGAGACCAGCATGAGGGGCAACCACTGCCGGCCGCCCTTCGGGTCTTCCGGGTCCGCCGGCGCGGCCATGAGCGCAGTGTCAGCCAGGCCGGCCAGGGGCATGGCCGCTGTGGCGTCAGTGGGGATGGGTGTGCGGGTGAAGGTGGGCATGACCGCCGTGGTGTCGGCGGCGATGCCGCCCAGCCGACGGGCGCTGGTGGCCATGTCCCACCGAAGTGCCGGGTCCTCGTGCATCATCGCGTTGATGGCAGGAACGAGGGCGCCGGCGTGCGTCATCGGGCGGGGCCGCTCGGTGGCGATGGCGCGCAGCATGGCTATCGGGTTGCTCTGCGGCTGGTAGGGCGACTGGCCCTCGACGGCTGCATACAGGGTGGCGCCCAGGGCCCACACGTCGGAGGCCGAGTGGGGGTCGCCGCCGCGAGCCAGCTCGGGAGAGAGGTACCCGGGCGTGCCGGTGATGAAGCCGACCTGGGTGAGCTGGTCGTCGCCGTGCCGGCGGGCTATGCCGAAGTCGCTGATCTTGGGACGGCCAGCCCTGTCGATCAGCACGTTGCCGGGCTTGATGTCGCGGTGGACGATACGCCGTTCATGGGCACGGGCGAGGGCGCCAGCCAGCTGGGAACCGATGTCGGCGACCCGCCGTGGGGAGATCTGCCCGTCGCGCGAGATCTCGTCGGCGAGCGTCTGGCCCTCGACATACTCCATGACCAGCCAGGGCCGCCCGTCATGCTTGACCACGTCATAGATGGCAACGGCGTTGGGGTGGTTGAGCGCGGCCGCCGAGCGAGCCTCGCGCATGGCGCGCTTGGTCTCGGTGGCCGACTCCCCCGGAAGCGCCCCGATCTGCTTGACCGCAACGTCGCGACCGAGGACCTCGTCGCGGCACAGCCAGACGGTGCCCATGCCGCCGTGGCCGATCGCGCGCACCATCTGGTAGCGGCCGGCTATGAGCTGGAGTTGCATGAAATCCTCACCTTTGTCTCCGCTCACCCTACGGCGGTGAAGGATCGCCGGACAAAGTGCGCTCATCGCGTTCCTCCCCTCTCTGCCGCTACGTTTGCGGTCACAGCTGGAGTGAGCAGTGTGGTTCTCCCCCGCTGTTGCGAGGACTCGACGAGTCGTATGGAGGGAGCAACCGTGACCGGCCAGGTGGGACCTGCGGTCCTGGCGATCGACTTCGGCGGGGACCAAGGTGGAGGCGGCACTCGTCGACGCCGACGGTCGGCTCCTCGAGCACTCCCGTCATCGCCAGCCAACCGGACGCGACGCCTCCTCCGATCAGCTCGCTGCGGCTGTGGTCGACGTGGCAAGGCGTGCCTTGGCGGCCCTGCCGTCAGGCACGCGGCTCAAGGGAGCCGGCATCGGCAGCGCCGGACCCATCAACCACGCCGCAGGCACGGTCTCTCCGGTCAACGTTCCGGTATGGCGGAGCTTTGCGCTGCGCGACCTCGTCCGCTCCGTCCTCTCCGAGCAGGAGGCCGACCCGGTGGTGCTCCTGGCCACCGACGGCCTGGCCCTCGCGCTCGCCGAACACTGGGTGGGTGCAGGGAAGGGGGTGGCCAACATGATGGGGATGGTCGTCTCCACAGGTGTTGGCGGCGGGCTCATCCTCGGCGGCCGCCCGATGCCGGGGGTCACCGGGAACGCTGGCCACATCGGGCACATCGAGGTGAGCGCCATCGAGGTGAGCGCCCCTGGCGGGGAAGGGTCCGCCTTCGGCCATCCCCGCACCCTGGAGGATTTCGCGTCCGGCCCCCATTGCGTCCAATGGGCACGAAGTCAGGGCTGGACCGGGGTGACCGGTGAAGATCTTGCCCGTGACTACGAGCGCGGCGACGAGGTGGCGCGCGCCGCCATCAGGAGGGCGGGCACGGCCATCGGGCGGGCGATCGCCAGCGCGGCCGCTCTGCTGGACCTGGAGCTGGTCGTGATCGGCGGCGGGTTCTCCGCAGCCACCCCTGACCTTTTCGCCTTCATCCGGGAGAGCGTGGCCTCGCACGGCTTCGAGTTCGTCCGCAAGGTTCGCGTCGTGCCTTCGAGCCTGTCCGGCACCGGGCCGTTGATCGGAGCAGCCGCGCTGGTCCACCTACCGTACGAGCGGTGACACCTCAGCCGGGGCTCACCACTTGCCGAACGTCGTCGAGCGCGGCTTGACGCTGAACAAGTCGATGGTGGAGGTCGTCTCGACAGGCTGACCCGCTGAGGCCTTCTCGGCGGCGTCGTTGGCCAGGATGTCAGCGGCGGTGTTCAGCGGGAACTGGTTGCCCGGGTCGTGTCCGGGGACCTTGACGAACTCAACGGTGCCGACACGAGCGTCCAGCGCGGCCCAGATCGCCTGGATGATGACGGCGTTCTTGACGGGCTGACGCTTGGAGTTGCGCATCCCGTTGCGCTCCCAGCCGGCCCGCCAGGTGGTGGAGCAGTCCCGGGCGTACGTCGAGTCGATCTGGATGACCAGATGAGCAACATCGGGGTGGTCATTGAGCGCGTCGAGCACAGCACTCAGCTCGGCGATGTTGTTGGTGCCATTGGCTTTTCCGGTCGAGTGGTAGTTGCCCTGCTCGTCCACCCACGCCCAGCCGGCAGGCCCGGGGTTGCCCAGGCACGCACCGTCGGTGCCGACGGTCAGCGATCCATCCGTCATGTCAGTCCTTTGTTGTTTGCTTCGCGCTTCGCCCCGCCAGGTCATCGTGGCCACCATAGCCGGGCGACGTCCCACCAGCCGGAGGGTGAACAGCCCTAGGGTGTTTGTATGCGCGCGTTGCCTGGTCGCCTACCGTCCGTGCTTCTCGAGGTGAACCTCGCCGAGCTGCCCGCGGTGGCGGATCCGGGCGACCCGCTCGCCCGGCTGCGTGCCCGCGGACGCCCCCAGCTGCGTCCCATCCTGCGCGCGCTCCACGACGCGGCGGCGGACAGTCGCGTCGTCGGGCTGATCGCCAAGGTCGGCGGGGTGCTTCCGTGGGCCACCATGCAGGAGCTGCGCCTCGGGGTGCGCGCTTTCTCAGCGAGCGGCAAGCCGACGCTCGCCTGGGCGGAGAGCTTCGGCGAGGGCTCGAGCGACATGTCCGGGTACGTTCTCGCGACCGCGTTCGACGAGATCTGGTTGCAGCCCGGCGGGGGTCTCGGCATGCTGGGCGTCGGGGTCGAGGCCACGTTTGTCCGCGGAGCGCTGGACCACCTGGGCATCGAGCCGCAGCTCGAGCAGCGCCACGAGTTCAAGAACGCCGCCGACCACATCATGCGCACCGAGCTCACCGAGGCGCACCGGACCTCACTCGACCGCCTTGCCGAGTCGATCTTCACGGACGCAGTCACCATGATCGCCGAGGGACGAGGTATGGAAGCCGCGCGCGTGCGCGAGCTCGCCGACACCGGGCCGCGAACCGCACGGGAAGCGAACGACGTCGGGCTGGTCGACGCGCTCGGCTACCGGGACGAGGCGTACGCCGCGATGCGCTCGCAGGCTGGCGCTGATGCCCAGCTGCTGTTCGCCGACCGGTGGCGCCCGCACCGCCGTCCGCATGCCCCAGCTCGCCGCAGGGGCCATGTGACCCTCGTCGAGGTGCGCGGCACGATTGTGTCCGGGCGCTCGCGCCGCGGCCCGATGGGACGCGAGGTCGGCAGCGACTCGGTGGGGGCGGCCCTGCGCGCGGCTGCGAAGGACGAGCACGCTCGCGCAGTCGTCCTGCACGTCGACTCCCCCGGTGGTTCGGCCGTCGCGTCCGACACGATCTGGCGCGAGGTGTGCCGCGTGCGGGACGCCGGCAAGCCGGTGGTCGTGTCGATGGGCCGGGCCGCTGCCTCTGGCGGCTACTACATCGCCTGCCCGGCCGACGTGATCGTCGCCCTGCCCTCGACGCTCACCGGATCCATCGGCGTCTTCGGCGGCAAGATGGTCGTGCGCGAGCTGTTCGACCGCCTGGGGCTGACCACCGGGACGGTGTCGTACGGGGCCAGGTCGCTGATGTTCTCGGCCCGTCGCGGCTTCAGCGTCGACGAGCGTGAGCGGCTGGCCGCAACCATCGACGCGATCTACGCCGACTTCGTGGCCAAGGTTGCGCGAGGCCGCGGTCGCCCGGTCGCCGAGATCGAGAGCATCGCGCGCGGTCGGGTGTGGACCGGCAGCGACGCGCTGGGGATCGGTCTGGTCGACGAGCTCGGGGGTCTGCGCGACGCCGTCCGCATCGCACGCCTGCGAGCGGGTCTTTCGACCGATGCGCCCGTGTGCCACGCCCTTCATGTCGGCCCGTTGGCCCGCCTGGGACGCGCGAAGAACACCGAGGATCCGCGCGCGATGGTGGGCGCGACGTTACCGGGACTCTCCGACATCGCAGCCGCGCTGGGGCTCCCCGCCACAGCCACGCTGCGCATGCCGTCGATCACGGTGCGCTGAATACGCTTCTACACACAGCCGATCGGCACTGGTCCCCTAGTGCCAGGGGATGATCGGCGGGAGGCCACGCTCGACCAGGACGGTTGACACCACATCAGTATCTGCGTTCCGGAATGCCAGGGATGCGCTCTCGCCGCCCTCCTCGTCAACGTGCGTCTCCACGGTCGCGACCACCCCACGGCGGAGCAGGTCCGCGGCCACCGCAGAAACCTCAGCCGCCGTTCCTCCCCAGCCATGCACGGCGAGCATCGCCCTCCACCGGCGCCGGTCAGCTGCCACGAGAAGGGCGAGCGGAAGCAGCCCGCCAACCGCCGCCGTCAGGGCGACCGGCAGCCCGAAAAGCCGTCCCGCAGCGAGTCCCAAGCCTGCGGACGTGAGGCAGGAACCCACCACCGCCACCCCGCCAACGATGTTGAGCTTCGCGGTGCGCAGGAACCGTCTGCGACGGCGGGGCTTGCCGGCCCTCAGCGGCATGTACTCCTCGTAGCGACGGCTCATGCCAGCCAACCTAGTCGCGCATTGCGGATCGGCTTTGTCCATGTCAGAGGAGAGCCTGCAGAACGGGGGTAATACATCGTCGGTACTCGTCGGGGTCCGCCAGCAGCTCGGC
>JANOHS010000039.1:0-17798 GCA_031406655.1 Micrococcales bacterium | reverse complement strand
GCCGCCAAGACCGTTGCCATTCTTGAGGATCGGCTGGCCGACATCATCGAGCAGATCGACGTCCCGCTGACCATCCATGTCAACGGCTGCCCCAACTCATGTGCCCGCATCCAGGTCGCGGACATCGGGCTCAAGGGTCAGCTGGTCACCGACTCCGACGGCAACCAGGTCGGCGGTTTCCAGGTTCACCTCGGTGGCACCCTTGGTCTGGAGGCGGGCTTCGGTCGGAAGGTTCGCGGTCTCAAGACCACCGTGGACGGGTTGCCCGTGTACGTCGAGCGGGTGGTGCGCAACTTCGTGGGCGACCGCCTGCCGGGCGAGCGTTTCGCGACGTGGGCCCTGCGCGCCGACGAGGACCTGCTCGTATGACGGTCACGCCAGTTCTCGACGTCACCGAGCTTCGCGACCTTCCTGCCGCAGAACGCGACTCGGTCCTTGCCGCGGTCTCTGCAACCCTGGAGGGAAAGCCCGCCGAGGACATTGCCGCCTGGGTGGCGAGCGCGTTCGGCACCGATGTCATCGTCGCCGCCTCGATGCAGGACGTGATCCTTCCGCACCTCTTCGCCCAGGTGATCCCCGGTGTGCAGGTTCTGTTCCTGGAGACCGGCTACCACTTCCCGGAGACGCTGCGAACGCGCGACCTCGCCGCGCGGACACTGCCGATCACCCTGGTCCAGGCAATGCCCGCCCGGAGCGTGGCGGAGCAGGACGCCGAGCACGGCGAGCGGCTGCATGACCGCGACCCGAACCTGTGCTGCTTCCTGCGCAAGGTCGAGCCGCTCGCCAGAGCGCTGGATGGCCGGGCAGCCTGGGTGACCGGCGTGCGCCGGGCCGAGGCACCGACCCGGGCTGGCGCCCCGATCGTCTCCTGGGACGACAAGCACGACCTGGTCAAGATCAACCCCCTCGTCGCCTGGTCGGATGACGATGTCGAGGCCTATCAGGTCGAGCTTGACCTGCCGCGCAACCCCCTTGTCGCACAGGGCTATCCGTCGATCGGATGCGCGCCCTGTACCCGCAAGGTGGCCCAAGGCGAAGACCCCCGGGCCGGGCGCTGGTCCGGCAACGACAAGACCGAGTGCGGGATCCACACATGAGCGCGATCACCGAGACCATCGAGCCCCAGAACGTCCAGCCCCGGGCAGCAACGAGTCGGCTGACACTGGACCACCTGGACACTCTGGAGTCCGAGTCGATCCACATCTTCCGTGAGGTCGGCGCGGAGTTCGAACGGCCGGTCCTGCTGTTCTCCGGCGGCAAGGACTCCGTGGTCATGCTGCACCTGGCGGCGAAGGCCTTCTGGCCGGCGCCCATTCCGTTCCCGCTGCTGCACGTGGACACCGGCCACAACTTCCCCGAGGTTCTGGCCTACCGCGACCGCGCGGTGGCCGAGAAGGCCGTGCGCCTGGAGGTCGCCACCGTCCAGGACTACATCGACGACGGCCGCCTGACCGAGCGCACCGACGGCACCCGCAACCCGTTGCAGACCCAGCCGCTGCTGGACGCCATCGCAGGTCACCGCTTCGACGCGGTCTTCGGCGGCGGACGTCGCGACGAGGAGAAGGCACGCGCCAAGGAGCGCATCTTCAGCCTGCGCGACGAGTTCGGCGCCTGGGACCCGCGCAACCAGCGTCCCGAGCTGTGGAACCTGTACAACGGCAGGCACCGCCCCGGTGAGCACGTCCGGGTCTTCCCGCTGTCCAACTGGACCGAGCTCGACATCTGGCGCTACATCGCGCGGGAGGGCATCGACCTGCCCGAGCTGTACTACGCCCACGAGCGTGAGGTCTTCGAACGAGATGGCATGGTGCTCGCGGTCGGCGAGGTCTCACAGCCCCGAGCAACCGAAACCGTTGTCACCAAACAGGTTCGCTATCGGACAGTGGGCGACATGTCCTGCACCGGCGCCGTCGAGTCCAACGCTCTGACCGTTGGGGAGGTCGTGGTCGAGGTTGCCGCGACCCGCCTGACCGAACGAGGTGCGACCCGCGCCGACGACCGGATCTCCGAAGCGGCGATGGAAGACCGCAAGAAAGAGGGGTACTTCTAGATGAGCAACCATGCGCATCCCACCCTGTTGCGTCTGGCGACGGCGGGGTCGGTCGATGACGGCAAGTCCACCCTGGTGGGGCGCCTGCTGCACGACACCAAGTCGGTGCTGGCCGATCAGCTGGACGCACTCGAGCGGGTCTCGCGCGACCGGGGCCTGGCCCATGCCGACCTGGCACTGCTGACCGACGGACTTCGTGCCGAACGAGAGCAGGGCATCACCATCGACGTGGCCTACCGCTACTTCGCCACCGGGGACCGTTCGTTCATCCTGGCCGACTGCCCCGGACACGTGCAGTACACGCGCAACACGGTCACCGGGGCCTCGACGGCGGACGCGGTGGTGCTGCTCGTGGACGCTCGCAAGGGCGTCCTGGTCCAGACCCGGCGACACCTCGCCGTGGCCGCGCTGCTTCGCGTCCCTCACGTGATCGTCGCCGTCAACAAGATCGACCTCGTCGACTTCGACGAGCACATCTACCGGCAGGTGGCCGCGGACCTCGCGGTCGTGGCGTCCGAGCTCGGGCTGCCCGACCTGCGCACCATCCCGGTGTCCGCCCTCGAGGGGGACAACGTCGTGGATCGCTCGTCGCGCACCGACTGGTATGCCGGACCCAGCCTGCTCGAGGTCCTGGAAACCCTTCCGGTTGCTGATGATCCGGGACAAGAGGAGTTCCGGTTCCCGGTCCAGCTCACCCTGCGACCGCAGGAGGCCGCGCGCGACGCGGCCCACCGCGAGTACCGCGGGTATGCCGGTCAGATCGCCTCGGGAGTCGTTCGGATCGGCGATGAGGTGGTGGTCCTGCCCAGCGGCCGCCGGACCACCATCGCCGGGATCGACGCTGCCGGCCGAGAGCTGCTGGAGGCGTTTGCGCCGCGTTCGGTCACCTTGCGACTGAGCGATGACATCGACGTGGCTCGCGGGGATCTCATCGCCGACGCGGCCTCGGCGCCCCAGCCGGCGAGGGACCTGGTCGCCACGGTCTGCTGGCTCTCGGAAGTGCCATTGAGCAAGCACAGCCGGATCCTGCTCAAGCACACCACGCGGACGACCCGGGCGATCGTCAGTGCCGTGGACGGGGTGCTGGACCTGGACGCGGTGCAGATCGTGCCGGCGCAGGATCTGGGCCTCAACGACATCGGGCGACTGCGGATCCGCACCGCCGAGCCGATCGCGTCCGAGCCGTACGCCCGGCACCGTCGCACCGGTGCCTTCCTGCTGATCGACGCGCAGAGCGGGCAGACCCTCGCAGCCGGAATGGTGGGGGACCCATTGGCCGGCCAGGGTGACCAGGCCGAGCAGTGGGACATCTAGGAGCGAATGGACGTGACCACAACTGACGCGCCGGCAGTCCTGCTGCTCAGCCACGGGAGTCGCGATCCCCGGGCGGCTCTCGTCGTGGATGAGCTCGTCGCAGCGGTCAGCGAGCGCACCGGTCGCGAGGTCCGTGTGGCGCACCTCGACTTCACGGCACCCACACCGGACGTCGCACTGGCGCAGCTCGGGGCCGACGGCTTCACCGCGGTCCGGGTGGTGCCGTTGCTCTTCACCCCGGGGCGTCACCTCACCCGGGACGTGCCGCGGGCGATCGCGTCGAGCGGTGTTGCCCGCGCCGTTGACGTCACTGTCGCGCCGGCCTTGCTCGCGGTCGACCCGGCCGTCCGCTCTCTTCTGTTGCGTGCCCTGACCGACCGTCTGGTCCAGGCCGGGGTCGACCAGGGGGTCGACGCGCTGGTCCAGGCATCGGCAGGGTCGAGCTCGCAGGATGCCCGAGCCGTCGTGGCGGGACTGGCCCGCGACCTGGGCGAGGCACACGGCATACCGGTCGTGCCCGCGTTTGCCTCCTCCTCGCTCCCTTCTCCGGGGTTGGCTCTCGAAGCCCTCTCAAAGACGTTCCGGAGACCGGCGGTCGCCTCGCTCTTCGTGGCTCCGGGGAGGTTGCCCGACTCTGTGGTTGCCGCCTGCCCGGGGGTGCCGGTGGCGGACCCCCTGGGTGTCAGCCCGGCCTTTGTCGAGCTGCTCGTCGCGCAGGCACGGGTGTTGTCCAGAGCCAGCTAGCCCCATCTGGCCCGACGTGAAGGTGGCTTGGCAGACTGGGCCCATGACGGCATACGAGGCAGCGAGCGACCGCTACGACACCATGCTTTACCGCCGCTGTGGCGCGAGCGGCCTGAAGCTTCCCGCGATCTCACTCGGGCTCTGGCAGAACTTCGGTACCGACCGACCGGAGCAGACCCAACGCGCCATCCTGCGCCGGGCCTTCGACCGCGGGGTGACCCACTTCGACCTGGCCAACAACTACGGCCCGCCCTATGGCGAGGCGGAGCGCAACTTCGGGCGCTACCTGCACGAGGACTTCAAGCACTACCGGGACGAGCTCGTCATCTCCAGCAAGGCGGGCTATGACATGTGGCCGGGGCCCTATGGGCAGGGCGGCGGGGGTCGCAAGTACCTCATCTCGTCGTTGGACCAGTCCCTGGCGCGGATGCGGCTCGAGTACGTCGACATCTTCTACCACCACGTGTACGACCCGGAGACGCCCATCGTCGAGACCATGATGGCGCTCGACCAGATCGTCCGTTCCGGAAGGGCGCTGTACATCGGGATCTCGTCCTACTCGGGCGCGAAGACCGCTGAGGCCGCGAGGATCGCGCGCGAGCTCGGGACGCCTCTGCTGATCCACCAGCCGTCCTACTCGCTGTTCAACCGCTGGATCGAGGAGGACCTGCTCGACCATCTCGAGGAGCAGGGCATGGGCTGCATCGTGTTCTCCCCGTTGGCCCAGGGGTTGTTGACCGACCGCTACCTGGACGGCGCGGTCCCGGCCGACTCCCGAGCCGCGCGGGGTGGGTCGCTTCAGCGCGAGCACCTCGAGGCGTCAAAGCTCGAGCACGTGCGCGCGCTGAACGAGATCGCCAGGGAACGTGGGCAGAAGCTCGCCCAGATGGCCATCGCGTGGGCGCTGCGTGACGAGCGGGTCACGTCGGCGCTGTTGGGCGCCTCCAGCGACGAGCAGCTGGACACGAACCTGGACGCTCTGGCCAACCTCACCTTCACCGAGGGGGAGCTTGCCCGCATCGACCAGCACGCCATCGAGGCCGGCATCAACCTGTGGGCCCGCTCCACGGCGAACTGACCAAATGCGCTGCGGGCCAACCCGACTGCGCGGCGACCGGATCGCGGTCCTTGGTCTGCCACTGGGCAGGTGTCAGCAGGCTGCGGTTGTCGGCCAGCGCGCGCAGGGCCTCGATCGCCGCGGGCGTGGACGGCGAGCCGCTGTAGCCGACGTAGTGAACCAGCCCGGGGGAGGGTTCCCACGCGAGGATCCCGTTGCCTCCCTGCGCCTCGGAGAAGATCGCCGGCATGCCGTCAACGAGACCGACCTGCTTCGCGCGGGACTCAAAGGCCAGGCTCTCGAAAGACGCTCCTGAGGCGACTCCGGCGAATACGAGGCCGTCCCCCAGGGTGCCTTCCTGCCCCAGACTCATTGCGCTGTAACGCATCTCGTGGACGAGAGCGGAGCGGTAGGGGCTGATGGCTCCGGCAGTGAACCCGTCCAGCGCCTGAAACTGAGGCTTGCCCCCCTCAGCCGTGATGCGCGTCGCAAGGTTCTCCAGGGTCGACTGACCGAGGTCTCCGACGATCTGGGCGTAGGAGCCGCCGAGCGGCCACACGAGCTTTCGCGTGCCCGGGTTCCACACGCCGTCCTTCGGCCTGGTCGACGGCACTCCCGAACCCAGGAGGTCGACCGGGTACGTCGCCACTGCGCTCCTGAGCGCGAGGTTGCCGCCGGCAGCCCGGATGACCAGCGACCAGGGCCCGTTCAGTGCGTCGCAGACCCAGCGCTCGAGCGCCGAGCCACGGACCGTCTGGTGGTTGCCCAGGCGCATTCCGCCGAGCTGCACCGGGCACCGCCTGAGCGACTCCACGCCGATCGGCACCTCCGGAGTCGGGCCGGTGAGCAGGTCCGGTGCCGACTCGTCGGCGACCGCTTCGGTGTTCGGGGGCGGGGGGTCCGGGCCGGTGATCGCTCCGATGAGCACGGCCGCGACGACGGCGCTGGCAAGAAGCCCCACGAAGGTCAGCCCGGAAGAGGCCGCGTGCGTGTTCCGGCCGTTGACCTCGGTCGGCTCGTTCATGTCGCCAGCTCGTGCTCCGCCCCGGATCGGTCAGCCCGCGGTTAGCTTGAACGTCGGGTGGTCGGAGTCTGCCCGCGCCGGCGGCTTGAGGTAGGCCATGCCACCATCCTCCTCCCCCTGCCGCACTGTCGGTAGCAGCGCTGCGCCAAGAAAAGGGTTGCCTTACTTTCGGCAACGACTTAGCGTGGACGGCGACAAAAACCATGACCGTTGGTCGCCGGGGAGGCTCGTCGATGACTGCTGATCGCATTGGTGAAGTAGGAAAGCTGGCCTGGCTGCCAGCCGGCCGCAAGTCCAAATGGGTGGTGGTGGCCTTCTGGGTCATCGTCGCAGCCGTGGCATTCGGGCCTTCGGGCATGCTCACCGATGCTCAGGAGAACGACGCGGTCTCGTGGCTGCCCGGAGACGCCGAGTCGACCAAGGTCATCCAGGCGGCAGACCAGTTCCGCTCCCCGGACGAGATACCGGCGATCGTGATCTACGAACGCGCCGGCACGGTGACCTCGGAGGACATGGCAGCCGTGACCGCACAGGTCGCAAAGTTCAACGCGATCGAGACGGTCGATCGTGACTCGGTGGGTCCGATCCCGTCCGAGGACAAGCAGGCGCTGCAGGTCGCGGTGCCGATCGACGCGGGCACTGGAGGCTGGGAGTCGCTCACCACCGTTGTGGACCAGATGCGGGACATCACCAAGGACAGCCCCGCCGGGCTGGCCGTGCACATCACCGGCCCCGGGGGATACGCGGCGGACTCTTCGGAGGCCTTCTCGGGCATCGACGGCAAGCTGCTGTACTCCGCCCTTGCCGTGGTCATCGTCATCCTGCTGGTCACCTATCGCAGCCCGGTGCTCTGGATGCTTCCCGTGTTCTCCGCCGGTCTGGCCCTGACCGTCGCGCAGGCAGTGATCTACCTGCTGGCGACTCGGGCCGACCTCACCGTCAACGCCCAGAGCGCCGGAATCCTCACCGTCCTGGTCTTCGGAGCCGGAACCGACTACGCCCTGCTGCTGGTCGCGCGCTATCGCGAGGAGCTGCGTCGTCACGAGGACCGTCACGAGGCGATGGCGTTCGCTCTGCACCGCACCGGTCCGGCCATCCTCGCCAGCGGCGCCACGGTCATCGCCGGCATGCTGTGCCTGCTCTTCGCCAGCATGAACTCCACCAAGGGCCTTGGGCCCGTCGCGGCCGTTGGAATCGCCATCGGTCTCATGGTCATGCTCACGTTGCTGCCAGCCCTGCTGGTCATCTTCGGCCGCTGGTTCTTCTGGCCGCTGGTCCCGTCGTTCGGGTCGGCGGACCACACCGCGACGGGTGTGTGGGCCAAGGTCGGGGGGCGCATCGCCCGTGCGCCACGGGCCACCTGGGTCACCACGTCGGTCGTGCTGGCCATCAGTGCGCTGGGCATCCTGCAGCTGAACGCCGTCGGGTTGGAGAACAAGGACTCGTTCTACGACACCCCGGACTCGGTCGTCGGTGAGCAGGTTCTGGCCAAGCACTTCCCCGCTGGTTCCGGGCAGCCGGTGGTGGTCATCGCGAAGGCCGATCGTGCGGCCGCCGTGTCGACAGCGATGGCCGGCGTCACCGGCATCGAGGGGGTTGCCGAACCCTTGGTCAAGGGCGATCTGGCCTACCTGGCGGGCACGCTCTCGGATGCCCCCGACAGTCAGGCGGCGATCGACACCGTGGACCGCGTGCGTGCGGCGATCCACCAGGTCGACGGCGCCGAGGCGATTGCCGGTGGCGATACCGCCGCACGCGGCGACACGTTGAAGGCCGCAAGCGACGACAACGAGCGGATCATCCCGCTGATCCTGCTCGTGGTCTTCCTGATCCTCATGCTGTTGCTCCGGGCGGTGGTCGCGCCGGTGATCCTGATCGGGACCGTGGTCCTCTCGTTCGGTGCGGCCCTGGGACTCAGCGCGCTGATCTTCCGTCACGTGCTCGGCTTCGCGGGTGCCGACTCGTCGCTGCCGCTGTTCGTGTTCGTGTTCCTCGTGGCGCTCGGGATCGACTACAACATCTTCCTCATGACGCGGGTGTACGAGGAGACCAAGGAGGTGGGCACCAGGCGGGCCGCCCTCATCGCGCTCTCTGCTACCGGCGGGGTGATCACCTCGGCAGGCCTCGTACTGGCGGGCACGTTCGCCGTGCTGGCCACCCTCCCTGTCGTGTCGTTCGCCGAGATCGGGTTCGCGGTGGCTCTTGGGGTCCTGCTTGACACCCTGATCGTGCGATCGGTGCTGGTAACGGCGCTGAACCTGGACGTCGGGCGACGCATGTGGTGGCCGAGCAAGCTTGCCGAACGGGAGGTTCCAGAGGACCTGCCCCGGAGCCGGGCCGCTGGGCGTGAGGGTGCGATGTCAGGAGCAGAGAAGAGGGACCGAAACACGTGATCGATCTGTACCCGATTGCCCCAGTTGAGCACCTTGCGGGAGTAGCATCCGTAAGCGTGACTGAAGATCAGGAACGGCGGCGCCCCGAACTGCGGGACACCGGTAATCGATGCGGGATGGGATGTGAACCGTCATGACCCCCGTCGGCTGGACGCTCATAGCCGTCACCCTGGTCGTTGCAAGCGGGGTCGGCACCTACCTCGTGGTCGCCCGGGCACAGGAGAGGGCTCGGAAGGCGGCCAACCAGCGCACCGTTGCCACCCCGTGCGCCGCCAACGGCCACAGCTACCAGATCTACGAGACGGGGTGGCGTTGCGTCACCTGCGGCAACTACGTCTCCCGGATTGACGGCGAGGTCTATGGCCCCGTCAAGGACGGTCTACGGGAGCGCCGCAGAGAACCTCGCTGAGTACCGACCCTGCGCTGAGCACTTCGGCTGACCGCCCCTGGGACGGCCAGATTCGACGAACGCCCGCGGCGCGTCGCAGCGGTTTGTATGATAAACAAGAAGAAGCGCGCAATCGGGGCGCTGGACACCCAAAAGGTATGCCAGTTGACCCATGGGCTCCGCGGGGAGCATACAACCCAGCGTCCTTCCCGCTGTGGTGGTTCTCACCTCACGCTCTGGTCCGCCTGCGCGAGATGTGTCGCTCCAACCGCAACCGAGGTGTTGCTCATGTCCCCTTCCGGCTCGCGCACTTCACCCGCCGCCCCCCTCGTGTACCCATCCGGACGTCCCGTTACCCCTGCAGAGCTCTCCGCCCAGGGAACTGAGGGCCAACGTGCCGCTGAGAAAGACAGTCGGTCCCCACGAGCGGTCGGTGCGGCTCGGGTGCGTCAGTCGCGTCGTCCGGACCCGTATCCGTTCCGCGACCCCTGCAACTACCTGGGTTGACTCCGGTGGGGCTGCTCCCAGGGAACGCTGGTTCCCTGGATGGGCCGGCCCGCTGTGCTTGTCAACTCACCAACGTCGGTGGTGACGCGGTTGCGCCCGCCCCGCTTGCTCGCATACATGAATGTATCGGCGCGATCGACGAGGTCGTCGGGTGACTCGGCCGGTGCCGCCATCGTGGCGCCGACCGAGACGGTCACCCGAACCTGAGCCTCACCTTTCTGGATCCAGGAGTTCTCCGACAGCATCCGCACCCGTTCGGCGGCGGCGTGCAGGCCGGCCCGGTCGGTTCCGGGCAGAAGGGCCAGGAACTCCTCGCCTCCCCAGCGCACCGGGATGTCGCCGCGTCGCAGCCCGTTGGCCAAGGACTGGCCGACCATCCGCAGCACCTCATCGCCGGTCCTGTGGCCAAACGTGTCGTTGACGTCCTTGAAGTGGTCCGCGTCGATGAACAGCACGCCCAGCGTGCTGCCCTGTTCGCCAACCGCCCGCACCAGGGTCTCGAGGTGCAGCTCTCCGATTCGACGTGGTGCGAGGCCTGTCACCGTGTCCAGCGAGTCGTCCTTGCGGACACGCCGCTGGCCTGCATAAGGATTGGCTACCCGGGTGGAGAAGACCTCCACCGAGCCGACGATCTTCCCGGCCGGGTCTCGAAGAGCCTGACCACGCACCTTGACCGGGACGCGGTGTCCGGCCTTGTGGTGCAGGTAGACGTGGGCCTCGCGGGGTTCGCCGTCCTTCATCACCGCGGCCAGCGGGCAGCCGTGTAGGCACAGCTGCCGTCCGGCGTCGTCGACGTGGCGCAGTAGCCCCTCGGAACAGCTGTGCCCCAGGACCTCGTCGGCTCCGTAACCGGTGATGCGCTCCGCGCCGACGTTCCAGTACGTGAGCCCCCCGAGCAAGGCGACCGAGGCAGCGTCGAAAGCGTCCTGCTTCTGCGCATAGATCGAGAGCACGCCGCTGAAGGTCGCACCGGCAATGATCGGGAACGAGCACACGGAGGCAAGACCATGAGCCGCGGCTGCTCCAGTCCATGGCCCGTAGTGACTCGAGGACTGTATGTCCGCCACCACCTGTGTGGTCCTTGTCTGGATCGCCCGCCCTGCAGCGCCACGGCCAAGGGGCCGGGCCCCCATGAGACCTCTATCTCGTCGAGGTATGCGGTCTCCCCGGCCGCACCGATGGGTCGCACGCTCTGTGCCTCGTCGTTCTCGGCCTGGCCGACCCAGGCAAGGCGGTAGTCACCGCTCTCGACGATGGTGCGGCAGATCGCGTCCATCAGCGAGGCCTCGTCCGTGGCCCGGATCAGGGCCTGGTGGCCGCTGGTGACGACCCGCAAGGTTCGGTTGGCCTCGGCCATCGTCGCGTTCACCCGTTGGAGGTCGGCGGTTCGGGCCGCGACCTCACCTTCGAGGTGCACTCTGGCCTCCTGCTGCGAGGTCACGTCGGTGGCGATGAGGCAACGGACGTACACCCCGTCAATCTCCAGACCCGTTGCCGAGACCGAGACCGTCTCTGGACCGTGCGACGTGATGAGCTCGAGATCAGCCCGGGTGAGGCCCCCGGGTCCAACGGCTAAAAGGCCGTCCAGGCGACCGAATGCGTCTTGCTGAACGAGTGTGGCCAGGACGCCCACGATCTGGGAGAGGTCGGTGCCGATCATCTGCGTGAAGCGACGGTTGGCGAACAGGATGATGCCACGGGCTGAGACGGTCAGGGCGCCTTCGCTCATGCTGTCGACGATGGTCTTGTAGGGGCGTTCGGCGCTGGTCAGCGTATAGATCCGTTCGGCGCCGGGCTGGCCGATCAGCACCGCATCGACGCCTCCGCTGCGGATCGCGTGGAGGGTTTCTTCCAGCTCCACGATGTGCGCTCTGAGCTGCTCCCCCGCGTTCGGGTCGCTGGATCCGCCGGTGACGGCCATGGTCTACCCTGCCCAGCTAGATAAGGGTTGCGGCTTGGGATCAGGGGAGTTGAGGTCGAGGCCCACCCGGACCCTGGAGATGTCGGAGAGGTCTCCGACGAGCCGGCGCAGGGGCGCCGGGAGTCGCTTCACCAGGGTCGGCACGGCCAGGATCTGGTCGCTGACGACTCGGGTCGGCTAGTCGGCGACGTCCACGATCTCGAGGTCGACCCGACCATCTAGGTCCTCGTCGCACAGCTGGCGGATGGTGTCGATGGCCTGGGTCGAGCGAGGCGACGCGCCTCTGACATACAGGGTCAGTGCCCATCGGGGAGATGCCGGGCTGGTCACGGCGATGGTCTGGCACGGACCTGTAGTCCCACCAGTACTTTGTCGGTGTCGGACATGTCGCCGATGATGCGTCGGACGGGGGCGGGGAACCTTTTGACCAAGGTGGGTACGGCGATGACCTCGTCGCCGCGGGCCAGGGCAGGATTCTCGAGAATGTCAATGACCTCGAGGTGGTACCGACCGGCCAGATGCTCGCGGCAGACGATGGCGAGGTTCTCGATGGCCCGGACGCACTTGGGGCTCTGACCCGCCACGTACAGACGCAGTTTGATGAACGAAGGGTTGATGTCGGCAGTTGAGTTCTCGCCGGCGAAGGCGGCGGTCACGACAGGACGCTGTGCGCAGTTGCGCGAGCATCGGACCACCGGTGCTCGTCCATCAGTGACTCGTCCGAGAGGGTTGTCGCATCGCTGAGCGCCTGGAGGGCCGCGAGGCGTTCGACTTCATCGATCTCGGCTGCGAGCTCATGCCGCAGGACGTCAACCTGCGCCTCGACGGCCGCCTTGCGGTCGGCCAGCCCGCGCCGGCGTCGTTCGATCTCCTGTAGGCGGCGCGCGGTCTCAGCACGCTGCTCGGCATCTCGGACCAGGCGTGCGGAGCCGAGGACGGCGCCGTTCGGGCCACTGGAGACGTCGAGGAGGTCCAGTCCCCTGTCGGTCATGACGAACTCGCGCACCTGGTTCGAGTGCGCCGTGCCTCTAGACTTGCGGACGACCAGCAGGCGGTTGTTCTCGCCGTTGGTCTCGACGTTTCGCACCTGTAGCCAGGTGTCCATCAGCGACGAGAGGGACATCTCACTGTCTTCCTCGTCGCCCTTCGTCAAGGACGTCATCACGGCGGTGATGCCTCGCGACTTCAACACGTCGACCTCCCGGGTGACCAGCGATGTCACGTCGGTGGCGATATCGGCGTGCCAGAGGCTGCCCATGGCGTCCAGGGCAACGATCGATGGCTGGTACTCCTCGATCAGCCGCATCAACGTGGCAAGGTGCATCTCGAGCCCGTACTCCGTTGGCCGCGCAGCCCAGAGCTGGAGCAGCCCTTCATCCATCCACCTTTTCAGGTCGATGCCCACGGAGGCCATGTTGCGCACGAGCTGGGCCGGCGACTCCTCGAACGACACGAACAGCGCCCGCTCACCCCGTTCGCACGCGGACTCGAGGACTTTGGCCGCCAGCGTGGTCTTGCCCGTCCCCGACGCGCCGCTGACCAGCAGGCTGGAACCACGAAAGATCCCGCTGCCGAGCAGGTGGTCAAGGCGGGCGACCCCGGTCGGCACCCGTTCAATTGAGGCCTCGTGAGTCAGACCGACCAACGTGATCGGCAGCACCACAAGGCCCCGATCCGTGATCAGGAAGGGGAACTCGTTGGTGCCATGGAGCGAGCCCCGATACTTGACAACGCGCAGCCGCCGGGTCGAGATCTGTTCGGTGACTCGGTGATCGAGGGTGATCACGCAGTCGGAGACGTACTCCTCGATGCCATGGCGGGTCAGATAGCTGCCGCCCTTCTCGCCGGTGACCACTGCCGTCAGACCCCGCTCCTTCAACCACCGGAACAGACGACCCATCTCGGCGCGAACGGTGGCCTCGTCCTTCAAAGCGCCGAACAACACCTCGATGGTGTCGAGAACGACCCGCTTGGCACCAATGGAGTCCACCGCGTAGGCGAGACGGATGAACAGGCCGTCGAGATCGTAGGGTCCGGTCTCGACGATCTCGGCGGGGTCGACTCGGAAGGCGTCGACCACCAGCAGCCCGTCTGCTTGCATCTGCGGAAGGTCAAAGCCCAGCGACGCAACGTTGGCAGCGAGCTCCTCGCCGGACTCTTCGAACGCCAGCAACACTCCCGGCTCGCCGTAGTTGAGCGCCCCGTGCACCAGGAACTCGACGCCAAGAAGGGTCTTCCCACAACCGGCCCCACCGGTCACCAACGTCGGCCGGCCACGGGGAAAACCGCCGCCGGTGACCTCGTCCAGTCCCTGGATGCCTGTGGGGGCCTTGGCCAGGCCCACCGCAACGGACCCAAGCACTCCTGCTGGCGAGACACTCATGACGCACTCCCTCGCTCGATCGTCAAAGACGCGTCACGAGCGGCGCCCCCTCGCCACCAGTGTGGCCACCCAGGAGCGAAACGTCAGGCGAACCACAAAAGCCGCCAAAGTGGTCAATTGTCGTGTGATCAACCGAAGCGGGGCCGACTGCGCCATGTTAGAAGCCAAGGACTCCCGCCACCGCAGGCCCGGCAGAACACCAGTGCCCACCTAGAGTCCTGCGCACCGGCGCGTCGCAGCACCACCGCGCGCATCGTCTGGCTCACGAGGCGTTCTCCTGGCTCCGGTCGGGTCGTACAACGAGGTCATCTGCCCGGCCGGATCCAGCCGGCTCAGCAACGCATCGCCGATGCCCCGCAGCTGCTCGAGCTGTTCGGGGGTCAGCGGGTCGAGCAAGTGGCGACGGACGGTTTCGACGTGCCCAGGGGCGGCGGCGACGACCGCGTCCCACCCGGCGCCGGTGAGCCGCACGTTCGTGGCCCGGCCGTCCTCGGGGCAGGGGAACCGCTCGACCAGCCCGCGGTCCTCCAGCCGGTGGGCGACGTGGGAGAGCCGCGGCAGGGTGGCGTTGGTGCGCTGAGCCAGCGACGTCATCCGCAGCGTGCGCCCCGGCGTCTCCGAGAGCATCGCCAGGACGAAGTACTCGAAATGCGTCAACCCTGACTCCACCCGAAGCTGGGAGTCCAGCACCCCCGGCAGGAGCTCAACCACCGCCACGAGCCGCAGCCACGCGGCGCGCTCGGCGTCATTGAGCCACTGGGTGTCCATGGAGCAATCTAACCACTTAGTTGACGGAACAACCAAACTACCGGTAACGTTAGTTGAAGCATCAACCAAAAGGTTGTCGCCCTTCATCACTACCTCTGTAGGAGACCTCATGGCACACGTATCCATCCTCGGCACCGGCAACATGGGCCAGGCCATCGCGGCCGTCGCAGCCAAGGGCGGCCACAGCGTCCAGCTGCTCGGCTCCAAGGACACCGACACCCCGGTCAGCGGCGACGTCGTCGTCCTCGCCGTGCCCTACCCGGTGCTCGGCGACGTCATCGCGCAGCGGGGCGAGCAGCTGGCCGGCAAGATCGTCGTGGACATCACCAACCCGCTGAACTTCGAGACCTTCAACTCCCTGGTGGTTCCGGCGGACAGCTCCGCGGCCGCCGAGATCGCCGCGGCGCTTCCGCAGTCGCGGGTGCTCAAGGCGTTCAACACCACGTTCGCAGCCACGCTGGCTGCCGGCACCGTCGGCCCGCTCACCACGACCGTGCAGATCGCCGGCGACGACGCAGACGCCAAGGCGACGCTGGCCGCCATCGTCAGCTCCGGCGGCCTGAACGCCATCGACGCGGGGTCCCTGGTCCGTGCCCGGGAGCTCGAGGCGCTCGGATTCCTGCAGATCACGCTGGCCGCGGCCGAGAAGGTCTCCTGGACCGGCGGGTTCGGCATGGTCGCCTGACCACCCAACCCAAGAGCCAACGTGGTCTTAAAGGAAGCAGGAACGTCGTGACCATCAACGCCGGAGAGCAGAGCCAGCACACCGCGTTCGGGGCGCCGGTGGTAGCGACATACGGTGCCACCGGCCCCTCCGCCCCGCTGGTCGTGCTCCTGCATGGCCGCGGGTCGAACGAACGCGAGATCCTCTCCCTGGCGCCACACCTTCCCGACACGGTGGCGTATGCCGCGGTGCGCGCCCCGATCGCGGAAGGCGCAGGGTTCGCGTGGTTCGCCAACCGGGGCATCGGCCGCCCCGTCGCCGCGTCCCTGGCGGCGACCATGGGCTGGTTCCGCGGCTGGCTCGAATCGGTCGCTCCCGTAGGGCGGCCGGTGATGTTGCTGGGGTTCAGCGGAGGTGCCGCCTTCGCGGGCGGCCTCGTGCTGGCCGACCCGGCCCGCTTCGCCGGCATCGCGATCCTGTACGGCACGCTCCCCTTCAACGCCGGTGTCCCGGTCTCTGCGGCTCGGCTGGCCGGGGTGCCGGTGTTCGTTGCCCAGGGGGAGCAGGACGGCGTTATTCCGCGGGAGCTGCTGGACCGGACCTGGGCCTACCTGCTCACCGACTCCGCTGCGCCGGCATACGCACGCCGCGACCCCGGCGGCCACGGCATCACCGGCCAGACCGTGGCCGAGCTCAGCGGGTGGATCAGGGAGCGGCTGGACTTCCTCACCGGCCGGGCCCCGCTGCCAACCGGCCCCGCTGCCTGGCCCACCCTGCCCGACGGGACCCTGCCGGTGCGTTCTGGAGACCGCCCGGCTGTGTCCTGGACCATCCCGCAGCAGCAGCTCAGCGACAACGCTCCGGTCGCACTGCAGGAGCAGCTCTACGGGCATATCAGCGCCCTGGCCGGGGTCACCACCAGCCAGTCAGTGATCTCGGTCCCCGGCGCCCGCGGCCTCATCCTGAAGAGCCGCGGTGACGCCCCGCCCGACGCGTTCCTCGTGCCGCCGGCCGGCGAGTTTGCTCACCTGCACCCCGCCGCCGACGGGTCCCTTCACCTGGCGCTGCCGCCCGCACTGGCCGCCGACGCAGTCGCAAAGGGCTGGGCAGTCGCCCACCCGCTCGCCGGCATCCGACTGGCCCGCGGCATGGTGATGATCTACGGCCCCCGCAACCCCGCGGAGCTCGCCACCGTGGCAGCCATCGTCGAGACCAGCCACAGCTACGCCACCGGCACCCTCAACTGAACGACGCCGACTGGTTCAGGCGAGGCGGACGAGCTTTTTGTTGGCGAACTCGTCCAGGCCGTAGCGGCCGAGCTCGCGTCCGATGCCGGAGTTCTTGACGCCGCCGAAGGGGAGATCTGGGGCGCTCTTGATGGTGGTGTTGAGGCCGACCATGCCGACATCGAGCCGGTCCGCGATCTGCTGGGCGAGGTTGGCGTCGCGGGTGAAGACGGCGCTGCCGAGACCGTATGGCGAGTCGTTGGCCATCTCGATGGCGGCCTCGACGCTGTCGACCCGGTGAAGAACAGCCACCGGGCCGAAGAGCTCTTCGTGGTAGGCGCGCATGTCCGGGGTGACTCCGGACAGCACGGTCGCGGGGTAGAAGGCGCCGGCCCGGTCGGGGACCTGGCCGCCGAGATGGACCACGGCACCCTTGGCCACGGCGTCGTCGACCTGTTTGGCGAGCTCGTTGCGTCCGGCGACGCTCGCCATCGGCCCCAGCCGCGTGTCCTCCTTCATCGGGTCGCCCAGCCGCCACTGCGCGGCGGACGTGAGGAACGACTCCAGGAACTCCTCCCAGACGTCGGTGTGGACGATGAGCCGCTTGGAGGAGGTACAGGCCTGTCCGGCGTTTCCGAACCGCCCCGGCACGGCGGCGGCGACGGCTCCGGGAAGGTCGGCGTCGGGCAGCACCAGGAACGGGTCGGACCCGCCGAGCTCGAGGACCGCCTTCTTCAGGTGTTTCCCGGCGAGCGCTCCAATGGCACTGCCGGCGCGTTCGGAGCCGGTCAGCGACACGCCTTGCAGCCGCGGGTCGGCGATCATTACGGCGACCTGGTCGTTGGTGGCGAAGACGTTCCGGTAGACGCCGGCCGGTGCGCCGGCCGCTTCGATCAGCTCATGGAGGCGCAGTGCCTGCTGGGGGCAGCTGCCCGCGTGCTTGAGCAGGATGGTGTTGCCGAGCAGGAGGTTGGGAGCGACGAAGCGGGCGACCTGGTAGTAAGGGAAGTTCCACGGCATCACGCCCAGCAGCGGCCCGATCGGGGCGGTTCTGACCAGGGCCCGCCCCGCGCCCGCGATATCCAGCTCGTCGTCGGCCAGCAGGTCGGGGCCGGCTGTGGCGTAGTACTCATAGATCGCAGCGGAGAGCGCGACCTCCCCCCTGGCCTGCGCGATGGGCTTGCCCATCTCCAGGGTCATCAGCTCGGCCAGCTCGTCGGCGTGATGGCGGTGCAGCTCGGCCACACGCGACAGCAGCGCTGCCCGTTCGGCGAGGTCGGTGCGGCGCCACGTCAGGTAGGCCCGGGACGCCTCGGCGAGTGCGTTCTGGACCTCGGTGTCGGACATGGTGGGGTACTC
>JANOHS010000294.1:0-1719 GCA_031406655.1 Micrococcales bacterium | reverse complement strand
CGGGCAGGAGGTCACCCGCTCGGGCGCCCGCTCGGGAGGTCCCGCGAGGGGCGAGCCCGACCAGGGCCAGCACGACCACCGCAGCGACGTGCTGGGCGTCAACACCTCCGGGATGCTCATCCGCCAAGACGTCTTCGATGCGCTCGGCGGCTTCGACCCGGCCTTCGGGCAGTTCCGCGACGACCTGGACCTCTCCTGGCGGGCGCACCTGGCCGGTCACCGCGTCGTCGTCGTCCCCAAGGCCCGGATGCGTGAGGCCGCTGCCTCGGCCACCGGGCAACGCGACCCCGGCCAGTCCGCGCCCGCAGCCCGACGCCGTGACCGTCGCCATGGCCGACAGGTCGCCCTGGCCAGATGCTCCCCGTATGCCGTGCCCTTCCTCGCGCTCTGGATCGCCCTGGCCAGCCTCGCCTCGGCCGCAGTCCTTCTCGTGGTGAAGCGACCACGCAGGGCCTGGGAGGCGCTCAGCGGAATCGGCTCCTTGCTCACCCCTTGGCGTCCGGCTGCTGCCCGGTGGCGTTCGCGTGGCACCCGCCAGGTCAACCGCCACGACCTGCGCTCGCTGTTCCCCACCCCCAGGGCCGGTTTTCGCCAGACGCTCGACACGATCGCGGACGCAGTGGCTCTGGGGCCCGAGGGGTCCACGAGCCAAACGGCGAGCACCGCGGCGAGTCTGGAGACCGGACCGGTCGCCGATGACAGCGAGTCGCTCGAGGAGCCGACCCGGGCCCTCACCTCGCAGATCGTGCACCATCCCGGGTTCCTGGCCGTCATGGTCGCCGCCATGCTCGCGGTGGCGACCTGGCGCTCGCAGCTGGGCGTGATGGTCTCCACCAACGGCCATGGCCTGGCCGGTGGCGAGCTGCTGCCGGTCTCCACCGACGCCGCCAGGTTGTGGCACGCGTGGCTCGACGGATGGCACGGAGCCGGACTGGGCAACGCGCTGGAGACGGCGCCCTATCTGCCGGTCCTCTCGGCCGGCGCCTGGGTCATCGAGCGACTGCCGATGATCGCCACGCCCGCCTCTTCGGTCAGCACCTCGATCGCCTGGCTGCTGATGGCGGCGATGCCGCTGTCGGCGTGGACGGCATACCTCGGGGCCCGGGTGGTGACGCGGGCGCCTTGGCCGCGGGCATGGGCGGCGCTGGCGTGGGCGTCCCTGGGGACCCTGACCACAGCGCAGGCAACCGGACGGCTCGGCGCCGTGGTCGCGCACATCCTCCTACCCCTGGTCGTGGCCGGATTCGTCTGTGCCGCAAGGCGATCCACCGGTGCGCCGCTCACCTTCGGTGCCGCTCTGGCGCTCGCTGTCACCGGTGCCTTCAACCCGGCGCTGGCCGCGCTGGGGGCCCTTGTCGCTCTGCTGCTCGTCCTTCTCGGGCACGGTATGACCCGGCTTCGCGCGGCGGCGCTGCTGCTGGTGCCCGCCGGGTTGCTGGGGCCGTGGATCCTGCAGGTGGTCGACGACCCGACGCTGCTGCTGACCGGGCCGGGCCTGACGCTCTGGCAGGGCGCCGCCGCCGCCCCGTGGCAGCTCGCGCTCCTGCACCCCGGCGGTCCGGGCTCCTACCCCTGGCTGCTGTCCGCCCCGATCGTGCTGGCAGGTGTTGTCGCGATGATGCGGCGCGGGACCGCCTCCCGGGCCATGACCGTTCTGGCACTTGTGTCGCTGACCGGTCTGGCCGTTGGCATCGCCTCACCGCACCTGATCGTTGGCCG
>JANOHS010000268.1:0-9415 GCA_031406655.1 Micrococcales bacterium | reverse complement strand
TGCACGTCCGCAAGTTCGAGGGGAATCCCGAGCACCCCGGCTCGCGCGGACGCAACTGCGCCAAGGGGCCGTCCACCATCAACCAGGTCACCGACCCGGACCGGATCCTGTACCCGCTGCACCGGGTAGGAGAACGCGGCGAGGGCAAGTGGGAACGGGTCAGCTGGGACGACGCCCTCGACGCGATCGCGGCTCGCCTGCGCAAGGCCATCATCGAGGATCGACACAACCAGATCATGGTCCACATCGGACGCCCGGGTGAGGACGGCTACACCGAACGCGTTCTGGCCAGCTGGGGCGTGGACGGGCACAACTCGCACACCAACGTGTGCTCGAGCGGTGGACGCACCGGCTACCAGTTCTGGATGGGCATCGACCGGCCGAGCCCGGATCACGCCAACGCCAAGGTCATCTACCTGATCAGCTCACACCTGGAGGCCGGCCACTACTTCAACCCGCATGCCCAGCGGATCATCGAGGCACGGGCGAACGGCGCCAAGGTCATCGTGCTCGACACCCGTCTGTCCAACACCGCCACGCATGCCGACTACTGGCTCTCGCCGCATCCGGGCAGCGAGGCGGCGATCAACCTCGCGGTGGCCCGTCACCTGATCACGACCGGTCGCTACAACCGTGACTTCGTCCGGCGGTGGTGGAACTGGTCGGAGTACCTGCAGGTCCGCTGCCCCGAGCTGCCCGGGACCTTCGAGACCTTCGAGACCGAGCTGGCGCGGATCTACGACGAGTTCACCTTCGACTACGCCTCCACCGAGTCAGGGATCGACGCGGGCACGCTGGCCGAGATGGCCGAGGTCGTGGCCCAGGCCGGCACCCGGTTCTCCTCGCACAGCTGGCGGTCGGCAGCCGCCGGAAACCTCGGCGGCTGGCAGGTCTCGCGCACCCTCTTCCTGATCTCCGCGCTGCTGGGGGCTGTCGCCACAGAAGGCGGCACGTTCCCCAACGCGTGGAACAAGTTCGTGCCCAGGCCGATCCACACTCCTCCACACCCCGCGGTCTGGCAGGACCTGAGCTGGCCGCTGGAGTACCCGCTCGCCCAGAACGAGCTGTCCTTCCTGCTACCTCATTTCCTCAACGAGGGGCGGGGCAAGCTCGACACGTACTTCATCCGCGTCTACAACCCGGTCTGGACCAACCCGGACGGGCTGGCGTGGGTCGAGGCGCTCACCGACCAGGACAAGGTTGGCTGTTTCGTCGCGCTGACGCCGACCTGGAGCGAGTCCGCCTACCTGGCTGACTACGTCCTGCCGATGGGGCACAGCTCCGAACGCCACGACACCCATTCCTACGAGCAGTACGACGGGCAGTGGGTCGGCTTCCGCCAACCGGTGCTGCGCGCGGCACGGGAACGCCTCGGCGAGGTCATCACCGACAGCAGGCAGGTCAACCCCGGCGAGGTCTGGGAGGAGAACGAGTGGTGGATCGAGCTGTCCTGGCGGATCGACCCTGACGGCAGCCTCGGCATCCGCCAGTACCACGAGTCGCGTGCCAAGCCGGGCGAGAAGCTCACCGTCGAGGAGTACTACAGCTGGATGTTCGAGAACTCCGTGCCGGGCCTGCCCGAGCGCGCTGCGCAGGAGGGAATGACCCCCCTGCAATGGATGCGCCAGTACGGCGTCTTCGAGATCGCCAAGGGTGTCGGCGCGGTCCACGACCAGGCGATCCCGGCAGACGAGCTGCGCGATGTCGACGTCACCGACCTGGGGCGCGTGTATACCGCGGCGCCCAAGCCGGACGGTCCCAACGTCGTGCCGTTCGGAGCGCCGGAACCGGACGCGCAGGGACGTCGTGCCGTCGGCGTGGAGGTCGACGGCGTCGTCCGACGTGGTTTCCCCACCCCGTCCGGCAAGCTCGAGTTCTACTCATCCACCCTGGCCGGCTGGGGCTGGCCGGAGCAGGCCCTACCGGGTTACATCAAGAGCCACGTCCATCCCTCGGTGCTCGCACCGGACCAGATGGTGCTGATGTCAACGTTCCGGCTCCCCACCCAGGTCCACACCCGCTCGGCCAACTCGAAGTGGCTCGACGAGATAGCCCACACCAACCCGGTGTGGATCCACCCCAGTGACGCCGCGCGACTCGGGGTGAGAAGCACGGGTGACCTGGTCCGGGTGCAGACCGACATCGGGCACTTCGTCGCGAAAGCCTGGATCACCGAGGGGATCCGTCCTGGCGTCGTGGCCTGCAGCCACCACATGGGCCGCTGGCGCCCCGCCAACCAGCCCGAGGGCATCGGCGCGATGATGGCGACCGTCGACCTGCAGCGCCACGACGACGAGTGGTCCATGCAACGGCTGAAGTCGGTCGGGCCCCATACCAGCACCGACCCGGACACCCAGCGGATCTGGTGGAGCGACACCGGGGTTCACCAGAACCTCACCTTCCCGGTGCATCCCGACCCGATCTCGGGCATGCACTGCTGGCACCAGGCCGTGCGCGTGGTCCCGGCCGGCCCCGGAGACCGCCACGGCGACATCGTGGTCGATGCCGCCAGGTCCCGCGAGGTCTACGCCCAATGGCTGGAGAAGACCCGCCCCGCCGGCCAGGTCTCACCGGACGGGCTGCGCCGCCCGAAGTGGTTGATGCGACCGCTGAAGCCCAGTGCCGCCGCATTCGTCATCCCCACGTCCTAACGGGCCGAAGGTGTCCATGGCCCGCTGGGAGCTGTTGAGGGCACTCGGAGCGGCTCTGGTCACCCCGCCGCCGGCGAACCAGGAGGTGACCCGGGCCCTGGGACTGCCGGTTCTGAGCGGGGTCGACCATACCGACGCGTTCGTGCTCACGGCACCACCGCATGCGGCGATCCATCTCGGCCCCGAGGGCAAGCTCGGGGGTGAGGGTCTGGACCGGGTAGCCGGGTTCTGGCGCGCCCTGGGCCTGGTGCCACCCGAAGATGCCGACCACCTCGGTGTCCTGCTCATGCTGTATGCCGAGCTCGGTGAGGCCGAGGCGGCCGCAGGCGGCGAGCGCAGCCGGGCCCAGCTGCACGTGGCCCGTGCCGCTCTGCTTCACGAGCACCTGTGGAGCTGGACCCCCGGCTACCTTGCAGCGGTCCGGGCCCTCGACATCCCGTCGGTCTCTGCCTGGGCCGAGCTGACCTCGGAGACCCTCCTGCGGGAGAGCGCCGAGATCGACCCGCCGGACCTGCTGCCCCTGGCCCTGAGGACCGCGCCCGTCGGAATACAGCCCTCGGACTCCTTCGAAGAGGTGCTCGACGCCTTGGTCACCCCGGTCAGGTCGGGCATCATCCTCACCCAGCGCGACCTCGGCCGGGCCGCGGCCGCGCTGGGTGTCGGCTATCGCCATGGCGAGCGCCGCTACGCACTCAAGGCGATGCTCGATCAGGACAAGCCGGCAACGATACGATGGCTGGCCGGCCATGCACGCTCCTGGGCGACCCACCATCGCGACGCCAACCGTGGCTGGTCGTTCGACCCGAGTACATGGTGGTCCTCCCGAGCTGCTGCCACCGCCGGGGTACTTGAGATGATGGCAGCGCGGGCATCCGACTGAGGTGAGGGTGGTCGCCGTCAGCCTCGTGCCAGCAGCAGCACCCCGAAGGCCGACACGGCCAGTGCCACGACGGCGACGGTGAGCGCCAGGATCATCCGTGGGGCCACCGGGGAAAGGCCGTCCCGGACCCGCCGGGCCGAGACGGTGTAGCGCCGCTCGGCGGCCAGGAGCAGCCAGAGGGCAATGACGATGCCGATCGCACCAGGAGCCTGCCCCAGCCGCTGGCTGTTGGCCGCGTGCAGCACCAGGGCGGAGAAGGCGGTGAGGGTCAAGGCGGTGCGTTGCCAGGCGATCGACGTCCGCTCGGTCTGCAGGCCCACGTCCGCCACAGGTTCCGGCGCCGCCCGGCTTCGCCGGCGCGACCTGGTCAACGGCGGGTCTCGGAAAGGACGACGGCAAGCACGGCCAGCACCACCACCACCAGTGCGACGGTCAGCAGACGGGGCAGCACGGATACCGGCAGAGCCTGCCCCATCCGCATGGCGCGCTCATTGCGGTCCCAGTGGCGGTAGGACCCGCCGGCGAGGACCCCACCGAGCGCTACCAGGGTCAGGCCGATGGCCTGCCGGGCACCGCTGAGCCCGAAGCTGGGCACGAACTGGATGATGGCCACCCCGCCGGCCATCAGCGCCAGCGCCGTGCGGATCCAGGCCAGAAAGGTCCGCTCGTTGGCCAGGGTGAAACGATAGTCGGGGTCGACGCCCACGTCGTGCAGCACCGGATGGGAGCGGCGCAGCGCCGATGGGCGGGTTCGGCTCATCTCTTCAGGGTGGTTGATGCCGCGCACTGGTTGCGACCGACGTCCAGGAGCTCCATCTCGTCGTCGGGCAGCACCCGGCCGGCGTTGACCGCCCGGATCGTCTCGTAGCTGTCCGGCGCCGATGGCAGCGAGCTGACGATCTCCTGGATGAAGGCCTCGATCGCCTGCTCGTTCATCAGCGTCGATGTGAAGACGTCGGCCACGGTGGTGGTAACCAGGCCCTCTGGCCCAATCTCCTCGCTCATGGACCAGTGCGCGGGGGCGATGATCGTGTCCGGCGGCAGTGGTTGCAACCGTTCGTGGACGCTGCGGAACAGGTCGCGAGCCAGCGACTCGGCCTGCCCGGTCAGGTCCGGGCGGCCCAGGCCGCGCACGAACACCGTGTCGCCGCACAGCAGCAGCCGCTCACCCACGAGCAGTGCCGTGGTCCCCGGGGTGTGTCCGGGAAGGTGCATCGTCATGGCCTGGAGAACGACCTTGCCCTCACCGGTGCCCAGGTCGATGCGCTCGCCGTCGACGAGGGGACGGTTGGGGAAGGGCAGGAGCGCACCAGCGGCGTCCTCCGGCGGCAGGTGGTACGGGGCACCGGTCAGCCGGGAGAGCGCTGGGCCACCACTGATGTGGTCGGCATGCAGGTGGGTGTCGACGACGTGGGTGATCCGCATGTGATGCTCGGCTGCCAGATCCAGGTACGCGTCGGTGATGCGGGCAGGGTCGACCACGACGCACGATCCGTCGGGGACACCCACGACGTACGAGAGGCACGCCTTGGCCGGGCGCAGCAGCTGCCAGGCGCGAACTCCGTCGGGCAGGCCGAGGATCTCCTTGGGCACCAACAGGCGAGCCCACGCCTCTGTGCCTCCCTCCAGAGAGCGGGTGCTCAGACCGAGCGCCTCGAACTCGTCAACGACGAGCAGGGAGCTGTCCCCCTGGCCGCACACGATGACAGCGCCCGCAGCGGTGTGTGTCGCGAAGTCGTCGAGAGCCTCGAACACCTTCCCTACCGGCACGTTGCTGGTGGGAACCGGACGGCTGCCCTCGACCGCCCCAGCCGCGTACTCGTCCTCTTCGCGGACGTCCAGGATCTGAGGCACCCGGCCGGCAGCGATCTCGGAGTAGAGCTCGGCCGGCGTGATCGTTGAACTCATCAGTTCCTCCCGCACTCGAAGTTGCGCAGACGCGCATACCAGGCGCGCCTCAGTCTGACACGTCACATTTGGGCGTGGTGGCGTAACGGAGCAGAAGCCTGAGCCCAGATCGGGTGCTCAGTGGGCGAAGTGGCGGGTGCCCGTGAAGTACATGGTGATGCCGGCAGCCGCAGCGGCATCGATGACCTCGGGGTCGCGCACCGAGCCACCTGGAGCGACGACGGCACGGACACCGGCGTCCAGCAGGACCTGTAGCCCGTCGGCGAACGGGAAGAAGGCATCTGAGGCAGCAACCGAGCCGTTCGCGCGCTCCGCCCCGGCGCGGGTGACCGCCAGGTGGCAGGAGTCGACCCTGTTGACCTGGCCCATGCCGACTCCGACGCTGGCCCTTTCCTTGGCCAGCAGGATCGCGTTGGACCTGACCGCGCGGATGGCCCGCCAGGCGAACGCGAGGTCGGCCATCATCGACTCGTCCGCCGGGCGTCCGGACACCAGCGTCCAGCGTGACGGGTCATCGCCTCCGGTCACACCCTCGACGACCGCGTCGACCTTGTCGCGCGTCTGCATCAGGAGCCCCCCGCTGATCGCCCGGAACTCGATCCCTTCGGCGCGGCGTTGCATACCTTCGGGCAGCTTCAGCAGGCGGATCGCCTTCTTGCGCTTGAGGATCTCCAGCGCCTCAGGCTCATAGTCCGGTGCGACGACGACCTCGGTGAACACGTCGGCCACCTGCTCCGCCATGGCGACCGTCACGGGACGGTTGGTCGCGACGATGCTGCCGAACGCAGACTGGGGGTCGCAGGCGTGAGCGCGCCGATGGGCCTGCGCGATGTCGGCGCCGACCGCGATGCCGCAAGGGTTGGCGTGCTTGATGATGGCCACGGTCGGGTCGGCGTGGTCGTAGGCCGCGCGCTGGGCGACGTCGGCGTCGATGAAGTTGTTGTAGGACATCTCCTTGCCATGCAGCTGCTCGGCGATGGCGATACCGGGACGCCAGCTGGCATACAGGGCGGCCTTCTGGTGCGGGTTCTCGCCGTAGCGAAGAACGGCCCGCCTGGTCCACGTCGCGCCGACCCACGAGGGGAAGCTGGTGCCGTCGCTGGTGTCAGCGAGAACGCTGCCCATCCAGCTGGCGACCGCGACGTCGTAGCTCGCGGTATGCACGAATGCCTCTGCCGCAAGGGTTTTGCGCTGTTCGAGCGTGAAGCCGCCACCGCGCACGGCGACCAGGACCGAGCCGTACTCCGCGGGGTTGGTCACGACGGCGACGCTAGGGTGGTTCTTTGCCGCGGCGCGCACCATCGAGGGCCCGCCGATGTCGATCTGCTCGATGCACTCGTCCTGCGAGGCACCCGAGCCCACCGTGTCGGTGAACGGGTAGAGGTTGCAGACCACCAGGTCGAAGGGCTCGATCCCGAGGTCAGCCAGCTGGGCCAGATGGTCCGGGTTGCGGGTGTCGGCCAGAATCCCGGCGTGGATCGTGGGGTGCAACGTCTTGACCCGGCCGTCAAGGCACTCCGGGAACCCGGTCAGGTCCTCGACCCTTGTCACGGGCAGGCCGGCGCCGGCGATCCGAGAGGCCGTGGACCCGGTTGAGACCAGTGCGACCCCCGCCTCGTGCAGCCCACGCGCCAGAGCCTCCAGCCCCGCCTTGTCGTAGACAGAGATGAGCGCGCGCTGGACAGCGCGCTTGCCGGAAGCCTTCGACTCGCTCACGAGATGGTGACCTTTCGTTCGGTGACGGTGAAACCATTGCGGACCATCCGGCCCACACAGTCGACGAGCATCTGGCGCTCGGCGGTCTTGATCCGTTCGTGCAGCGACGCGACGGTGTCGCCGGGCTCAACGCAGACCGCTCGCTGGGCCACGACCGGGCCGGTGTCCACGCCGGAGTCGACGACGAACAGGGTGCATCCGGTCACCTTCACGCCGTAGTCCAGGGCCTCCCGCGGACCATGCATGCCGGGGAACGACGGCGACAGCGCGGGATGGGTGTTGACGATGCGTCCGGCGAAGCGTTCCAGGAACACCTCGCCGGTGAGCTTCATGAAACCAGCCAGTACCACGAGCTGCGGGCTGTAGGCCGCCACCTGCGACGTGAGCGCGATGTCCCAGGCCCCGCGGGTGGCGAAGTCGGCGACGCGGCATACGAAAGTGGGGATCCCCGCGCGGCGCGCGCGGGAAAGGCCCTCGATGTCGCCGCGATCGGCCCCGACCGCGGCGATCCGAACGCCGTAGGCCGGATCGGTCGTGGCATCGATGAGTGCCTGGAGGTTGGTGCCACCGCCCGAGACAAGGACCACGATCGAGCCGGGCCCCGACCCGGTGTCCCGCGTAGTCGTCACGGTGGGAGACGATATCGGACAGCCGAACCGTCCCTGTCCACGCGTCTCCCGGGCGCTGACTCAGCGAAGCGCGGTGCGCAGGTGGCTGAGGCCGACCACGACCGCTGCCCCCAGCAGGAGCTCCCCGAGGACGGCCGCGCCGAAGACCAGCGAAGGGGCCCCGACCCAGCTCAGCCGGGCGGCACCGAGCGAACCGCCAGCCAGCGCGCTCGCCAGCGTCAGCAGCAGGGCGGCGATCACGCAGGCTGCGCCCGCGACGGTTGCCTTGACCTGCCACGAGGAGAGCCGGGCCACCTGCCGCAGGGCCCGCCAGCCGACAAGCCCACCGGCGGCAACCGGGACCAGGACGCTGAGCCACAGACCCGGAGGTAGCGGGCCGGGGTCCGGCAGGGCGCCCAGACCGGGGATGAGCGGTAGCAGACCGGGGTTGGAGTGGGACCAGGTGATGGCCGTCGCCTCACCGAAGCCGAAGCCCGGCCCGGCCATCCACGAGGAGGCCCATACGGCGACATTGGGCAGGACCAGGAGCTGACCGAGACTAAGCACGCCCACACCGACCGGATCCGCGCCCAACGTGTCGTAGAGCCGACCGATCCGGTCCAGGTGCATGATGACCACCGCAAGGGTGAGAGCCAGACCGGAGCCGATGACCGCGAACACGCCCCACAGCCCCGGACGGACGGCACGGCGCAGGTGGATCGACACCCGGGAGTGCAGGGCCGTCGTCAGGTCGGGCGCCACCGAGCCGATCTCGCCCCGGAACTCCAGCCCGAGTGCGAGGAGCGCCGAGAACACGCCAACGACAGCGGTACCCACGACCGCGCCCCACACCGATGCCCGCAGAGGGTCGCCGGAGGTGGCCAGAGCAACGGACAGACCGACGGCGGCATACGAGCAGACGAAGGCGAGGCCGGCTTCGGCAACGTCGCGACGCAGCCCGCCCAGAGATCTGAACCTGCGGGGGTGCCTGTCCTCGAGCTGCACCAGTATCCGGCGGGCAGCGACCGTCGCGGCGGCCACGGGGATGGCGGTCAGCAGCCACGGCATCAGCGAGATCGTGGCCGTTCCGGAGCTCAGATGTGCTCCGTTGGCCAACAGCCAGGCGCTGGAACCGACCGACAGCGCCCGGATCCAGTCCACAGTGCTGTCCGCGCTGGCGACCCAGGCCAGCAGCGCAGGCAGGGCGATGCCCAGCATCGACACGACTGCGGCTGAGCCGCCAGCCACGGCGGATCGCCATCGAAGGGGCCACCCGGTGAGGGCGTTCGAGGTCGTTCCGGCGATCGTGGGGGTCAGATGGCGATCGAGAAGACTCATGAGGTCTCCATGGTCACCGCTGGCGACACCTGTTCGGCACATGACGCGCCGACACGGCCCAATATTGCGCCGAGAGGGAAGCCAGAGATGCCGGGGAGGTTCCGAATTGCCCTCAGGATGCCTGGGGCGTTTGGGTTCTGGTCTCGTCGCTGAGGTCGAGTGGTTGGGGTAGGGGGTTGAGGGTCGGGACGTGTCCGGGTCCTTGTGGTTTGCCCCAGAGCCAGCCCTGGGCCTGGACCGACATGCCCGCGATCGCGGCGCGCTGGGCGGGGGTCTCCACGCCCTCGATGATGCAGGGGATGTCGAGCTCGAAG
>JANOHS010000197.1:0-4961 GCA_031406655.1 Micrococcales bacterium | reverse complement strand
GCTGCGAACGGCGCTGACCAGCGACCAGCTCATCGTTCACTACCAGCCCAAGATCGACCTTCGGACCGGCGAGGTCCCAGGAGTGGAGGCGCTGGTGCGCTGGGACCACCCGGCCCGCGGCCTGCTCTACCCCG
The DNA here is from genome assembly GCA_031406655.1 of Micrococcales bacterium. Taxonomy (GTDB): domain Bacteria; phylum Actinomycetota; class Actinomycetes; order Actinomycetales; family Dermatophilaceae; genus UBA4719. The sequence goes on along the minus strand of JANOHS010000197.1, from coordinate 4,827 downwards.
ACGCCTTCCTGGACCTGGTGGAACAAGCCGCCCTGATCCACGCCATGACCCTGGTGGTGCTCGAGACTGCGCTGGACCAGGCAGCGGTCTGGCAGATGCAGGGGCGGCCGATGACCGTCGCGGTCAACCTCTCCGCCAGCTCGATGATCGACAGCGGCCTGCCCGAGCAGGTCGCTGTCATGCTCGCCGCCCGGCATCTGGCGCCGGGCACCTTGCAGCTGGAGATCACCGAGGAGTTCCTGATGTCCGACCGCGACCGGGCTCGCAGCATCCTGACCCGCATGCGCGGCCACGGGATCCACATCTCCGTCGATGACTTCGGCACCGGGTACAGCTCGCTGTCCTACCTGCGCAACCTGCCCGTCGACGAGCTCAAGCTCGACCGCTCCTTCATCCTCCCGATGGTCGACGACCCCCGCGCCGCCGCGCTGGTCGCCTCCACGATCTCCTTTGCCCACAGCCTTGACCTGCGCATCGTGGCCGAAGGCGTGGAGAACGAGCGCGCGCTGACCGAGCTCGCGCGCCTGGGCTGTGACCAGGCCCAGGGCTACTACATGTGCGGACCCGTCACGGCCGCCGAGCTCGACCTCTGGCTCAACACCCGGCACGCGCTCGAGGTCCCCAAACCGGAGCATTGACACCCGGGATAGACTCTACCCTTACGCGAGGGTAGAGTTGAGTCAGGGAGAGGGACCATGACAGGGGAACAGATGCAGATCGGTGAGGTCTCCGAGCGCACGGGTCTGAGCCTGCGCACGATCCGGCACTACGAAGAGGTGGGCCTCGTGGCGCCCTCCACCCGGTCCAAGGGCGGCTTCCGTCTCTACGACGAAGCCGATGTGGATCGCCTCCATGTGGTCAAGCGGATGAAGCCACTGGAGTTCACCCTCGAGGAGATGGCCGACATACTGGGTCTGCTCGCCTCTTTGGACGGTGACCAGCACAGGGCCGACCGCCAGGCGCTGGTGGACCGCCTGGAGATGTACCGGGAGGCCACTGCCCACCGGGTTGACGCGCTTCGGCAGAAGTGGGAGACCGCTGACCGATTCGCCGAGGACCTCAACGCGCGACTGCGCAGGCCCGTCTCCTCGCCCGCACTACGGCGTCACCAGGACCAGGACCGGGACCCGAGCTGAACACCGACCGCCACAACCGAAAGCTGACCGTGAACACAAGAACCCACCCTGCCCAGAGCAGCAGCAATGCTGCCCCGATAACCGGTGCGACGGTGACGCGATGAGTCGACGCGGATCCAAGAGCAAGGACTCCCTGCCCCCATTGCCGACAGGCGGGCTGCGCGTGGTGCCGCTCGGCGGGCTGGGTGAGATCGGCCGCAACATGACCGTGTTCGAGCACGCCGGTCGGCTGCTGGTCGTTGACTGCGGGGTGTTGTTCCCCGAGGAGCACCAACCCGGCGTCGACGTGATCCTGCCTGACTTCACCTGGATCCGCGACCGGCTGGACCGCATCGACGCCATCGTGCTGACCCACGGCCACGAGGACCACATCGGCGGCGTTCCCTACCTGCTGCGCGAGCGGCCCGACATCCCGCTGGTCGGGTCGAAGCTCACCCTGGCCTTCATCACGGCCAAGCTCAAGGAACACCACATCAACCCCAGGACCGTTGAGGTCCGTGAAGGACAGCGGCAGAAGCTGGGACCGTTCGACTGCGAGTTCATTGCGGTCAACCACTCCATCCCCGACGGCCTCGCCGTGGCGATCCGCACCCCTGCCGGGCTGGTGCTGCACACCGGGGACTTCAAGATGGACCAGTTCCCGCTCGACGGACGGCTCACCGACCTGGGTTCCTTCGCTCGCCTTGCCGCGGAGGGCGTTGACCTGTTCATGGTCGACTCCACCAACGCCGAGGTCCCCGGATTCATCACCTCCGAGCGGGAGCTCTCCCCCGCCATCGAGACCGTATTCCGCACCTGTCCCGGTCGCGTCATCGTCTCCAGCTTCGCCAGCCATGTGCACCGCATCCAGCAGGTTCTGGATGCCGCCCACCAGCACCACCGCAAGGTCGCCTTCGTGGGTCGCTCGATGGTCCGCAACATGGGCATCGCCCGGGACCTGGGCTACCTCACCATCCCCAAGGGCCTCGTGATCGACCTCAAGGCCCTGAACAACCTGCCCGCCAACAAGATCACCCTCATCTGCACGGGGTCCCAGGGCGAGCCGATGGCGGCGCTCTCGCGGATGGCCAACCGTGACCACGCCATTCGCATCACCGAGGGCGACACCGTCCTGCTCGCCAGCTCACTGATCCCCGGCAACGAGAACGCCATCTACGGGGTCATCAACGAGCTGACCCGTTGGGGCGCCAACGTGATCCACAAGGGCAACGCCAAGGTCCATGTCTCCGGCCACGCCAGCGCCGGAGAGCTGGCCTACTGCTACAACATCGTCAAGCCCACCAACGTCATACCGATCCACGGGGAGTGGCGGCACCTGCGCGCCAACGCCGACCTGGCGATCCGCACCGGAGTCGCCCCGGACCGGGTGATCATCGCCGAGGACGGTTCGGTCATCGACCTGGTCAAGGGCCGGGCGACCATCACCGGGAGCGTCCCCGCCGGGTTGGTCTTCGTCGATGCCATGACCGTCGGCGGCGCGACCGAGGACTCGCTGAAGGTGCGCAGAAACCTGGCCGAGGAGGGCGTCGTCACGATCGTGGCCATCGTCGACCCCAACACCGGCAAGCTGACCGAACGCCCCGACTTCCTCGCGCATGGCTTCGAGCAGGACGACTCCACCTTCGACACCGCAGTGCCGGTGATCCAGAAGGTCCTGACCAACGCCACCAAGGAAGGCATCGACCCCGAACAGGTCGAGGCTCTGATCAGCCAGGCCATGGCGACCTGGGCCCAGCGCAAGTACCGGCGCAGCCCGCTGATCATCCCCATCATCATCGACTCCTGAGGCTGGAGGGCGGCACCCCTGAGGCTCTCCCGCTTCGCCTTCCGGCGGTCTAGCATGACCCGGATGCGGCCACAACCGCGTGACCGCAAGGAGAGGGAGAAGCCCCATGCGTAGTGGAGTACTCGTCGCGACGGCTGCGGCCGGCGCGATGGTGGTGGCCGGCATGGCCGGTGTCGGCGCTGCCGCCTCGGCAGCGCCAGGAGTGGTGTCGGCGCAGAGCGCAACGTCGAGCTGGCTGGTCCTCGCGGCCAACGCCGGCTCGACGGCAACCGTCGCCACGGGCCTGCGGTCCGCCGGAGCCACGGTGACCTCGGTCAATGCCAAGGTCGGGCTCATCAGCGTCACGAGCTCTGACGCCGGATTCAGGGCCACGGCCGTCAGGATCGCCGGCGTCAAGGGCGTTGCCTCCAACGCCTCGATCGGGTCGACCCCGAACGTGGGCAAGACCCCGGACCCGGTGGAGAAGGAGGCGGCCTTCGACCGCAGCCGGGCCAACGGGACCGGCAAGAAGGTCCCGGCTCCCCCAGCCGGAGGTGACCGGTTCGACGGGCTGCTCTGGGGCATGGACATGCTCAACGCCCCGGCAGCCCACAAGATCGAAAGGGGCGACAACCGGGTCACCGTCGGCATCCTGGACACCGGGATCCAGGCCGATCACCCTGACCTCGCGGCCAACGTCGACGTCGCCAGGTCGCGTAACTTCACCACCGACATCGAAGCCATCGACGGACCCTGCGAATACGCCAGCTGCGTCGACCCGGCCACCGTCGACAACGACGGCCATGGGACCCACGTCTCGGGCACCGTCGCCGCCGCTCTCAACGGCATGGGCGTCAGCGGGGTCGCGCCAGGGGTCACCCTCGTCAACATCCGGGGCGGCCAGGACAGCGGCTACTTCTTCCTCGGCCCGGTCGTCAACGCCCTCACCTACGCCGGTGACATCGGTATCGACGTCGTCAACATGTCGTTCTACGTCGACCCCTGGCTCTACAACTGCACGGGCGGCGCACCCCAGGACTCGGAGCCGGCGATCGCCGACCAGGGCGTCATCATCGAGGGCATGAACCGGGCGCTCACCTACGCGCACGGCAAGGGAGTCACGCTGGTCGGAGCGCTCGGCAACGACCACGATGACCTGTCCAACCCGCGCCACGACTTCTCGAGCCCCGACTACGACAACCCGGCGTTCGACTGGGACAACGCCCCGTACGAACGGACGATCATCAACAGCACGTGCTTTGACCTACCGGTCGAGGGTCCGCACGTCATCGGTGTCTCCTCGCTCGGGCCCTCTGGCGCGAAGTCGGACTTCTCCAACTACGCGACCGACCTCTTCTCAGGGGAGATCGAGGTGTCCGCTCCCGGCGGCTGGTACCGCGACGGCTTTGGCACGGCCTCCTTCCGCACCAACGGCAACCTGATCCTCTCGACGGCCCCGACCGCCGTACTCATCGCCAGTGGCGAGGTCGACAAGAACGGGAACGTGACCAACCTCGGTCGGATCAACGGGGTGCTCAAGGACTGCAACGCCTCCGGCGCCTGCGGCTACTACCAGTGGCTCCAGGGCACGTCGATGGCGTCGCCACACGCCGTGGGCGTGGCAGCCCTGGCAGTCAGTCGTCACGGCGTGACGGACACCGCAGGCGCCGGTCGAGGGTTCACCCTCGCACCGGACACGGTCGCGGGCCTGCTCCAGAGCACCGCCACCGACCACGCCTGCCCGACGGGCGGCGTGCAGTCGTATCTGCAGGAGGGACGCAGCGCCGAGTTCACCGCCACCTGTGTGGGCGACCCTTCCTTCAACGGGTTCTACGGCGCGGGAATCGTCAACGCTCTCGGCGTGGTCCGGTGACCATGCCGTGAGCTGAGGTTCGTGGGCGGGCCCCGGGGAGCATTGCCTCCCCG
>JANOHS010000195.1:0-10515 GCA_031406655.1 Micrococcales bacterium | reverse complement strand
CCGCACATCATCAAGGCGACCGCCAAGATCCACGACCTGCAGGACCCGACGTCCAAGATGAGCAAGTCCGCGACCAGCCAGAGTGGCGTGATCGACCTGCTCGACGACCCCGGGATCATCGCCAAGCGGATCAGGTCGGCGGTGACCGACACCGGGGGCGAGATCCGCTTCGACGAGGCCAGGAAACCCGGTGTCTCCAACCTGCTGACCATCCTGGGTGCGCTGACAGGGCGGTCGATGCCCGCTCTCGAGGCGGACTACGACGGCCGCGGCTACGGGGATCTCAAGAAGGACGTCACAGAGGTCGTCGTCGACACCGCCACGCCGTATCGCGATCGCACCCTTGCGCTGCTCGCGGACCCCGCCGAGCTGGACCGGATCCTGGCGGAGGGCGCCGAGCGAGCCAGGGACGTTGCCAGCGCCACCCTGGCAAGGGTCTATGACCGGGTCGGCTTCCTGCCGAACAAGCGATAGTCGCGAACGTGTACGTGATCGGCGTGTCCATAGCCATCCCGTCGCCGTTCGCCGGTGAGCTGCAGCAGCTGCGCGCCTCCTTCGGTGATCCTTCGGCCGAGGCGATCCCTACCCACGTCACGCTGCTGTCCCCGACCGAGATCACCGACGAGGACGTTCCCGAGATCCACGAGCACCTCGAACGCGTGGCGGCCGAGCAGACGCCGTTCACCATGCGACTGCGCAGCACCGGCACGTTCCGCCCCGTCTCGCCTGTGGTCTTCGTCCAGGTGGCCGGCGGCATCAGTGAGTGTGAGCGGATCGAGCAGGCCATCCGCACCGGACCCCTGAAGCGGGACGTGCGGTTCTACTACCACCCGCACGTCACGATCGCCCACCACGCCGATGATGCTTCCATGGACCGTGCGTTCGATGAGCTGGCTTCGTACGAATGCTCCTTCGAGGTTGCTGCGTTTCACCTTTACGAGCACGGCGACGATCTCGTGTGGCACGAGGTGCGCAGCTTCGACTTTGGTATCAGTTCGAACAGCAAGCCTGGCCGATGACGTGAAGCCCCTGTTCGCGCGGTTTCGCGCCAGCAAGGCCTGGCGGGCGTGGAAGCGCTACGGGGACGCTCGAGGCAACATCCTTGCCGCAGGCGTCGGCTACTTCGCCTTCTTCTCGATCTTCCCAGCCGTGGCACTGGCGTTCACCGTGTTCGGGTTCGTCCTGCGGGGGCACCCCGAGCTGCTGGGCGCGATCGCCGACAACCTGAACGCGAACCTGCCCGGTTTGGTCAAGGACGCCGGGCACCCCGAGGGACTCCTCCCGATCGAGGCCCCGCGCGCCGCGGCGCTGACCATCACCGGGGTCATTGCCCTTGTCAGCCTCGTGCTGGCCGGGATGGGCTGGCTCGGGGCCGTCCGTGAGGGGATCCGTGCGGTCTTCGGACTCCCGGGCTCGACGGGCAACCTGGTCGCCACCAAGCTTCGCGACCTCGGTGTGCTCCTCACCCTGGGGCTGGGTATCGGGCTGTCCGCGGTGCTGACCAGCGTGGTCGGAACCGCGGCCGACTGGATGGCCGAGCGGATCGGGATGGCAGGTCAGGGCTGGGTCGTGGTGCTGGTCGGGCTCGTGGTCAGCGTCGTCGCGGACACGGGCCTGATGTTGCTCCTGCTGAGGGTGCTCGCCGGTGTGCCCGTGCCCTGGCGTGGCCTGTCGCAGGGCGCCTTGCTCGGTGGCGTCGGGTTCAGCCTGCTGAAGCTGTCCGCCAGCAACGTGCTGCCCCGGCTCACAGCCAATCCCCTGTTCGCCTCGATCGTGGTCGTCGTCGGCCTGCTGGTATGGCTCAACCTGATCGCACGTCTCACCCTGATCTCGGCGGCGTGGGCCGCCAACGACGTCGACGACATGCGTGGCGAGCCGGTGTCGGTTCCGAGCACCGCCCCCGGCGACTCCCTGCCGACCTTCGGGGCGCGGTCCGGCGACCGTGCGACGCTGGCGGCCGGTGCCGTTCTCGGGGGTGCTGCCCTGATGGCCGCAGGGGTGCTGGTCCGCGGCATCCGGTCGGCAGCGGGCCTTGTCCGGCGCTGAGGTCAGCGTCGCCGGCGGGAGATGCTGCGCGCCGCCCAGGCGCCAACCAGGGCAACACCGCTGAGCAGGCCGGCCCCACCGACCCATGGCGGGAGGCCGGGCGTCGGGTCCGTACCGGTCGCCCCGGGCTGGCCGGGCCCACCGCTGGCGGAGGTTCGCCCCAGGGCGGTCGCCTCACCGGGCTCGACCAGCTCGCCGATCGGGGCGAGGGAGGCTCCGTGGGCGAAGGCCCAGTCCAGCAGGGCAGCCGTCGGCCGCCAGCTGCCGTTGGGGCTGGCCATCTCGGTCACGATGTAGGTCTTGCCCCCGCGGGTGGCCGCGCCGATGAACGTCTGCTTGGCAGCGACCGTGTAGCCGTTCTTGATGCCGATCGCACCGTCATAGTTGTAGAGGAGCCGGTGGTGGCTGTTGATCTTGAAGCCCGGGAGCATGGTGCCCTTGGCGGATCGCCCGCCGGGGAACGATGCCTGCTTGGTGCCGACGTAGGTCCGGAAGTCCGGGAGCTTCATCGCGGCTCGACCGATCAGCGCCAGGTCGTAGGCGCTGCTGGTCTGACCGGGCCTGTCCAGACCGCTGGGGTCCTTGGCCACGGTGTCGAGGGCGCCGAGCTCGGCGGCGGTCGCGTTCATCTCGTCCAGCGTGAGGGCGACTCCGTGGTTGGCCCGCGCAAGGGCATAGGCGGCGTCGTTGCCCGACGCCATCAGGAGCCCCTGGAAGAGCGACTGGACGGTGTATGCCGTGCCGGCGAGGATGCCGATGCGGCTCCCCTCGACACGCACGTCCTCGGGTTGCACCATGACCTTTGCGTTCGCATCGAGGAGCGGGATCAGGGTCAGCGCCGTCAGCGCCTTGAGCGTGCTCGCCGGCAGGCTGCGCCTGTGTGGAGCCCTGGCCGCCAGGATCTTTCCCGAGTCCATGTCCGCGACCAGGAAGGACGCGCCCGCCATGGCGGGCGGGGCCGGGACGCCCGGCACGAGGTTCACGATGACGCCGGTCGCTGCGAGCTGCGGGCCGCCGACGGGGGTGCTTCCGGCAGCTTGGGCGAGGGAGGCTGGACCCGAGACGCCGAAGGTGACCGCGGCGGTGAGCGAGAGGCTCAGCGCGAGGGCGCGTGCGGCATACCGGGGGGCAGTCATCTGGGAACGAGCCTAACGCCCACCGGATCCAGATCCTGGTCAGATCCGTGCGTGTCCGGGCCTGGCCGGAACGCCTGTAGCGTCTGCGCCATGACTGAGGTCGCGGGTGAGGTGGATGGTTCGGCGGCGGGTGACTTCTGGGCGGTGATCCCGGCGGGCGGCGCGGGAACCCGGCTCTGGCCCCTCTCGCGCTCCTCGTCGCCGAAGTTCCTGCTCGATCTGACCGGCGCCGGGCGCTCGTTGCTGCAGGGGACCTGGGACCGGCTCGGGCCGCTGTGCGGAGACCACATCATGGTGGTGACCGGCGTCCAGCACGAGGCGGCGGTGCGGACCCAGCTCCCCGGGCTGGCGCTGGCCAACCTGGTGGCCGAGCCTTCGCCTCGGGACTCGATGGCGGCGATCGGCCTGGCCGCCGCGATGCTCGAACGCCATGACAGCGGCGGCGTCATCGGTTCGTTCGCCGCGGACCACGTCATCGGCGAGCCGGAGGTGTTCGCCGACAGCGTGCGCGAGGCGGTCGTGGTCGCGCGCGCTGGCTACCTCGTCACGATCGGCATCCAGCCGACCCGTCCCGCAACGGGTTTCGGTTACATCCAGCTCGGTGACCGCCTGGCGATCCCGGGCGCTCCGAACGGTCGGGCGGTCCCGTCCTTCGTCGAGAAGCCCGACGAGGCGACGGCACGGGGATACCTGGACTCCGGCGAATACCGTTGGAACGCTGGGATGTTCGTGGTCCAGGCGTCTGTCCTGCTCGACCTGCTGGCCGAGTTCCACCCCGCCCTTGCGGCCGGACTGCGCGACATCGCTGCGGAGCCGGGTCGCCTGGCTGAGCTGTGGCCGGGGCTGACCAGGATCTCCATCGACCACGCGGTGGCCGAACCTGCTGCAGCCGCAGGGCGGGTGGCCGTCGTGCCAGGACCGTTCTCCTGGGATGACGTGGGCGACTTCACCTCGCTGGGTTCGCTGCTGCCCGTGGCCGCTGGTGGCCCCGGTCTGAACATCCTGGGTGACGTCGACCTGGTGCTGGCCAAGGACACGGCTGGCGTGGTCGTTCCCGGCTCCGGCCGGATGGTCGCCGTGCTCGGTCTGGACGACATCGTGGTGGTCGACACTCCCGATGCCCTCCTGGTCACCACCCGGGAGCGCGCCCAGGATGTCAAGGCCCTCGTCGACCTGCTCAGGTCAGCCGGTCGCGCAGACCTCACCTGATTCGGCCCACCCGACCCACCACTGGCTCGGGGGCTGCGCGGTCATTAGGCTCACGGCATGGCTGAATCCCCCGGCGCGCGCAGTGAGTCCGACCAACCGATCGCCCAGGTCTACGACCAGCTGGCTCTTGACGGCTTCGACGCGCAGGAGCAACTGGGGCAACCTGGGCGTTTCCCCTTCACCCGCGGCGTGTATCCGAGCATGTACACCGGGCGGCCGTGGACGATGCGGCAGTACGCCGGGTTCGGGACGGCCAAGGGGTCCAACGAGCGCTACCACCAGCTGGTCAAGGCCGGCACCGGTGGTCTCTCGGTGGCCTTCGACCTGCCGACCCAGATGGGTTATGACTCGGACGAGGCGATCGCCAGCGGCGAGGTCGGGAAGGTCGGGGTCGCGGTCGACTCCATGGACGACATGCGCACCCTGTTCCGCGGGTTGCCGCTGGACCAGGTGAGCACGTCGATGACGATCAACGCGACCGCCTCGACGCTGCTGCTGATGTACCAGATGGTGGCCGCCGAGGAGGGCATCGGCGCCAGCCAGCTGACCGGCACGATCCAGAACGACGTCCTCAAGGAGTACATCGCCCGCGGCACCTATATCTACCCGCCGAAGCAGTCGCTGCGAATGATCAGCGACATCTTCACGTACTGCCACAAAGAGATTCCGCGCTGGAACACCATCTCCATCTCCGGCTACCACATGGCAGAGGCGGGAGCGACGCCTGCACAGGAGATCGCGTTCACGCTGGCCAACGCCAAGGAGTATGTCCGCGCTGCGCTCGCCGCCGGGCTGGACATCGACGACTTCGCCCCACGGCTCTCCTTCTTCTTCGTGGCGCGCACGACCCTGCTGGAGGAGGTCGCCAAGTTCCGGGCGGCGCGCCGGATCTGGGCGCACATCATGAGGGACGAGTTCGGCGCCAAGAACCCCAAGTCGCAGATGCTGCGCTTCCACACCCAGACGGCGGGCGTTCAGCTGACCGCCCAGCAGCCCGAGGTCAACATGGTGCGGGTTGCGCTGCAGGGCCTGGGCGCGGTGCTGGGCGGCACCCAGTCGCTGCACACCAACTCCTTCGACGAGGCGATCGCGTTGCCGAGCCAGAAAGCCGCCCGGCTCGCGCTGCGCACCCAGCAGGTCATCGCCTACGAGACCGATGTGACCAAGACGGTCGACCCGTTCGCCGGGTCCTACGTCATGGAGTCCATGACCAACGACATGGAGGGAGCAGTGGTCGCGCTGCTCCAGGCGGTCGAGGATCGCGGCGGCGCCGTGGCTGCCATCGAGCAGGGCTTCCAGAAGGCGGAGATCGAACGGTCGGCCTATCGCGTCGCCCTGGAGATCGACGGGGGAGAGCGAACGATCGTCGGCCTGAACAAGTACACGATCGACGAGGAGGAGCCGTACGAGCCCCTGCGCGCCGACCCCATGATCGAGGCGGACCAGTGCGAGCGTCTGGCGGCACTGCGAAAGGCCCGCGACGGCGACGCCGTGGCCCGCGCGCTGGACGAGGTGCGTACCGCGGCAGCGGGCACGGACAACGTGCTCCTGCCCATGAAGCAGGCGCTGGCCGCCGGGACCACCGGCGGCGAGATCGCCCATGCGCTGCGCGACGTGTGGGGCACCTACGTGGCCAACGACACCTTCTGAGGGGGGCGGGTAGCGTTACTGCCTGTGAGAGCTGAGCGCGATCTTCCGTCGATGACCGCTGTCCTGCTTCAGACCCTGGCCGAGCTGGAGGGCGAGCTCATCGCGTTCCGGCGCGACGTCCACGCGCACCCCGAGCTGGCGGGGGAGGAGGTTCGCACCACCACCAAGGTTGCGGACCGGCTCAGCGCCGCCGGCGTTCGCGTGCGGCTCCTTGAGGGCACCGGGCTGGTCGCGGACATCGGGCCGGCCGACCCGGCATACCGGGTGGCTCTGCGGGCCGACCTGGACGCGTTGCCGGTCGCCGAACGAACCGGCCTCCCGTTCGCCTCGCGCAACCTCGGGATCTGCCACGCCTGCGGCCATGACCTGCACATCGCGGCGGTCCTCGGAGCGGGGCTGGCGCTCCAGGAGCACGTCGACCAACTGGCCGCGCTGGGGACTGCGGTACGCCTGATCTTCCAGCCGGCCGAGGAGGTCATCCCGGGTGGAGCGCAGCTGGTCATCAAGGCGGGCGGCATCGAGGGTGTCGACCGGATCCTCAGCCTCCACGTCGACCCCACTCTGGACGTCGGTGCGGTGGGGCTGCGCAACGGGCCGGTCACCGCAGCCGCCGACGGGGTCACCATCACGCTCAGCGGGCGCGGCGGGCACACGGCCCGGCCGCACCTGACCCAGGACCTGACCTACGCGCTGGCCAGGGTCGTCACGGACGTCCCGGCTGTCCTCTCGCGCCGGGTCGACCCACGGGCCGGCGTCGCGCTGGTGTGGGGGAGCATCCACTCAGGCAGCGCGCAGAACGTCATCCCGTCCAAGGGCGTCGTCGACGGCACTCTGCGGATGCTCGACGCGCAGGTGTGGGACGAGATCGGGCCGCTGCTGGAGGAGGTCGTGCATGCGGTGATGCGCCCGTATGCCGTGTCAGCCAAGGTCGAGCACGTTCGCGGCGTGCCGCCCGTGGTCAACGACCCCGGCTCCGTGGAGCTCCTGCGGCGCGCCACCGTTGCCGCCATCGGCCTCGACGCCCCCCAGCCGACCCTGCAGTCCTTGGGCGGTGAGGACTTCGCCTGGTACCTGCAGGAGGTACCGGGCGCCATGGCGCGGCTGGGCACGCGGACCCCGGGCGGGGCGACCTACGACCTGCACCAGGGCGACATCGTGGTGGACGAAAGGGCAGTGGTTGCCGGGGCCGGGCTGCTGGCCGCCACCGCGCTCGCCCACCGCGCCAAATAACGATCCGGACAATGCCGCGTAGTTCCCCAGACATGGTCGTGCGGGCGGGTAGAGTCACGAAAAGTTGCACCATTTGGTGCACTTTACGAAGGAGATTCCCTTGCGTCGGGTGATGAAGGTTTCGGCCGTGATATCGGTCGCCGCGCTGGCACTTGCTGGCTGCGGCAGCAGTACGGATGACACGCCTGGTGCCAGTGGTACGACCACTGCTGCCAAGGTCCTGAAGATCGGGATGGCCTATGACGTGGGTGGGCGCGGGGACCAGTCGTTCAACGACGCTGCCGCTGTCGGCCTGGACAAGGCCAAGGCCGAGCTCAAGGTTGACGTCAAGGAGGCCGCGGCGACCATCGGTGAGCCTGAGTCCGCCCGCGAGGAGCGTCTTCTGCAGCTCCTCGACGCCGGCTACACCAACGTGATCGCCGTCGGTTTCATCTACGCTCCGGCGGTCAAGAAGGTCGCCGCCGCGAACCCGGACGCGAAGATCGCCCTCATCGACTCCACGGATGCGGCCGGACCCAACATCGAGAGCCTGACGTTCGCCGAGCAGGAGGGCTCGTTCCTCGTGGGCGCGGCCGCAGCGCTCAAGTCCAAGACTGGCAGCGTCGGCTTCATCGGCGGCGTCAACGTCGACCTGATCAAGAAGTTCGAGGCCGGCTTCACGATGGGCGCCAAGGCGGTCAACCCTGCCATCAAGGTCCAGGTCAAGTACCTCACCCAGCCGCCGGACTTCTCCGGCTTCGGTGACCCGGCCAAGGGCAAGACCGCCGCGGAGGGCATGTTCGACGCGGGCGCAGACGTGGTCTACGCCGCAGCAGGTGGCTCCGGTGGCGGCGTGTTCACCGCCGCTGCGGCCGCGGGCAAGATGGCGATCGGTGTCGACTCCGACCAGGCGCTGACCGCGCCGGCGGCCGTCAAGGACGTCATCATCACCTCGATGCTCAAGAAGGTTGACGTCGCCACGTTCGACTTCATCAAGTCGCTGACCGAGGACAAGTTCACTGCCGGCACCAAGGTCTTCGACCTCAAGGCGGGTGGCGTCGGCTACAGCATGACCGGCGGCAAGATGGACGACATCGCGACAAAGCTGGACGACTTCAAGCAGCAGATCATCGACGGCAAGATCGTGGTCCCGACCAAGCCGTAAGTCTCACCTGACTGACGGGGCCCGGCTGGCGCGGTAACGTGCCATCCGGGCCTTTGCTCTCCCGGCTCACAGATCAACGCCCGCGGCCTCTGCGGGCCCTTAACGAGGAGTGTGCGCCATCACCGAGTCTGCCCAGAGTCCCGTGGACGCGGGTTCGATGGTGGCGCCGGCCGTCGAGCTGCAGGGCATCACCAAGAGGTTCCCGGGGGTGGTGGCCAACAAGGATGTGACTTTCTCGGTCCGTCGGGGCACCGTACATGCCATCGTGGGCGAGAACGGCGCCGGCAAGTCCACCCTGATGAAGATCCTGTATGGCGTACTTCGGGCTGACGAGGGCACGGTCAGCGTGGACGGTGCGGAGGTCTCGTTGCGTAGCCCGTCGGATGCGATTGACGTGGGCATCGGCATGGTCTTCCAGCACTTCATGCTTGCCGACAACCTGACGGTTCTCGAGAACGTCGTGCTCGGTGCGGAGAAGCTTCACGGCATCGCTGACCGGGCGCGGGCCGAGATCGAGCGGATCTCTGCCGATTACGGCCTCAACATCCATGCCGATGCCCTGGTGGCCGACCTCGGGGTCGGCAAACGTCAGCGCGTCGAGATCCTCAAGGTTCTCTATCGCGGCGCCAAGATCCTGATCCTCGACGAGCCGACTGCCGTGCTGGTGCCCCAGGAGGTCGAGGAGCTGTTCGACAACCTGCGCGAGCTCAAGAGCGAGGGCCTGACCGTCATCTTCATCTCCCACAAGCTCGACGAGGTGCTGTCGGTCGCGGACTCCATCACCGTCATCCGCCGAGGGACCACCGTCGCCACCGTCGACCCGAAGTCGGTCACCTCCCGCCAGCTCGCCGAGCTGATGGTCGGCTCAGAGCTGCCCTCCCCGAGCACCGAGGAGTCCACGGTCACCGACCGCACGGTTCTCACCATCACCGGTCTGACCTTGGCAGGAGCCGACGGCCGCGATGTCGTGCGCGACGTCAGCCTGACCATCCACGCCGGGGAGGTGCTCGGTATCGCTGGTGTCGAGGGCAACGGCCAGGCTGAGCTGGTCGAAGCAATCATGGGGATGCGAGATCCCTCGGCGGGGCGAATCCTCTTGGAGGACAAGGACATCAGCGAATGGCACACGCGAGAGATCCGTGAGGCCGGCGTTGGCTACATCCCCGAGGACCGACAACGGCATGCCCTCCTTCTGGACGCTCCCGTCTGGGAGAACACCATGCTGGGCCACCAGACGCAGACCCCGAACGTCAAAGGGGTGTGGGTCGACGCGGCCGGCGCCAAGGCGGAGGCCGAGCGCATCCTCGCCGACTACGACGTACGCACGCCCTCCATCTACGTCACGGCCAACTCGTTGTCCGGCGGCAACCAGCAGAAGCTGATCATCGGCCGCGAGATGAGCCATCGCCCGAGGGTGCTGATCGCCGCCCATCCGACTCGTGGAGTTGACGTGGGTGCCCAGGCTGCCATCTGGGACCAGATCAAGAGGGCCCGGCGCGAGGGCCTCGCGGTGCTGCTGATCTCGGCCGATCTCGATGAGCTGATCGGCCTGTCTGACACCATCCGGGTGATCCTGCGCGGTCAGCTGTCCGGCGAGTTCGACCCTGACGTCGTGACCGCGCAGGATCTGGGCGCGGCCATGACCGGTGCCGGTGGCCGAGCGGAGGAGGCGCGATGAAGGCGACCCTGGATCTGCGCAAGGTTGGTCTTGGCCTGGCGGCGCCGGTCCTCGCCATCCTGGTGGCGTTCATGGTCACCTCGATGGTGCTGCTGCTGGCGGGTGACCCGGTCGGCGCGGTGTGGGCGCAGCTGCTGGCTGCTCCACGGCCAAGGCTGATCGTCGCGATCATCAACGGCGCGTCTGTCTACTACCTGTCCGCTGTTGCCGTGGCGATCGGCTTCCGGATGAACCTGTTCAACATCGGGGTTGACGGGCAGTACCGCATCGCCGCCTTTGCCGCGGCGGTCTTCGCCGGTCAGGGCTGGCTGTCGCCCAGCTTGACCGTCAGCTGAAAGGTGCGGACCCTGGTCTCGAATCCCTCGATGACCCACAACGTGATGACCAAGAAGCCCGCGCCCACCCCGGCCAAGCCGTAAACG
>JANOHS010000190.1:0-2418 GCA_031406655.1 Micrococcales bacterium | reverse complement strand
CGAGCGGATTGCGGTCTCGCGACCAGAACCCGGGCCCTTGACGAAGACGTCGACCTTGCGCATGCCGTGCTCCATGGCACGACGCGCAGCGGCCTCGGCGGCCATCTGCGCTGCGAACGGGGTTGACTTGCGCGATCCCTTGAAGCCGACCTGGCCGGCCGAGGCCCACGCGATCACGGCTCCCTCGGGGTCCGTGATGGAAACGATGGTGTTGTTGAACGTGCTCTTGATGTGAGCGTGCCCATGGGCAATGTTCTTCTTCTCCTTGCGGCGCACCTTCTTGGCGCCCGCAGGGGTTCGACTCTTCGGAGGCATGTGGCTGGTTTCTCCTACTCAGCAATAGAAAAGCGGATAAGTGGTCCGAACTCGATCGCTCGCGGATCACTGGTTGATCGTGATGATCGATATGGACTACTTGCCGACCTTCTTCTTGCCGGCCACGGTGCGCTTGGGACCCTTGCGCGTGCGCGCGTTGGTCTTGGTCCGCTGACCGCGCACCGGAAGACCGCGACGGTGACGAATGCCCTGGTAGCTGCCGATCTCGACCTTGCGGCGGATGTCGGCGGCCACCTCACGACGGAGGTCACCCTCGATCTTGAAGTTGCCCTCGAGGTAGTCGCGGAGCTTGACCAGCTCCTCGTCACCGAGGTCACGGACACGAGTGTCGGCGTTGACGCCCGTCTCGGTCAGTGCTTGCTTCGCGCGGGTACGACCCACGCCGAAAATGTAGGTAAGTGCGATCTCGATGCGCTTTTCGCGCGGGAGGTCGACACCAACAAGACGTGCCATCTTCTGTGGTTCTCCTGATCATTGCGGAGGTCTGAAGCAGCGCCGTTCCTGAGAAGACCGCTCGTGCTGAGCTCTCAGGTCCCCGGCCTCCGTGCCGGGGGTGACGTCCTGTGCTTGGAGCCGCCGGAGCGGCTCTGCCCACAGGGGCCGGGTGCTGCTTTCGTGCTGTTGTCGCGTGCCGGTAAGAAGCGTGCGACCCGTGCTGGCGAATCAGCCCTGACGCTGCTTGTGACGCAGGTTCTCGCAGATCACCATGACCCGGCCATGACGGCGGATCACCTTGCACTTGTCGCAGATCTTCTTGACGCTGGGCTGAACCTTCATCTGCCTGCTGTCTTGATCGGACTCCCCCGTGCCCGGCTCGCAGCTGCGAGACGATCACGACTGAGTCGGTGGATCGGGAGTGGTTGTACCCGTGAAAATGCGGTCGGAGACCTCGTTCAGCGGTAACGGAAGACGATGCGGCCGCGGGTCAGGTCATAGGGGCTGAGCTCCACCACCACGCGGTCCTCGGGGAGGATCCGGATGTAGTGCTGACGCATCTTGCCCGAAATGTGAGCGAGAACCTTGTGACCGTTGGTGAGCTCCACGCGGAACATTGCGTTCGGCAGAGCCTCCACGATCACGCCCTCTATCTCGATGACACCGTCCTTCTTCGCCATATCCTCCGCATTCCATGAACGGTCACCCCCTGGCTGGGGGTGACGGGTGTTTCCGCAGGTGTTCGTTGTACGCGGCGCACGTATGAAGGCGACCTGCACCACCACAACCAGCCGCGGGGAGGGTACAGGCACACAATGCTCATGAGCCGACGCACCAGAGTACGCCCTACACCCGTAGTGGACGAAATCCGGAAAGGTCAGACCAGGGGGGCGTATGCCGCGCCGAGGGCTTCCAACCGCTCCTGACCGCCGTCCAGGGCGGTCAGAACCCAGAGCCCGGCGTCGGTGACGGCCACCGAGTTCTCCCAGTGCGCGGCCCGCGAGCCGTCCCGGGTCACGACCGTCCACCCGTCATCGAGCACGTCGGTCTCGGCCGAGCCCGCCGTGATCATCGGCTCGATGGCCACCGTGAGGCCGGACCGCACGATCGGGCCGCGGTCCCGAACCCGGTAGTTGGGCACCTGCGGGTCCTGGTGCATCTCGGTGCCGATGCCGTGACCCACGTAGTCCTCGATGATCCCGTACGTCGCGCCGTCGGCCCCGGCAGCCTCGACGATGCAGTCCTCGACGGCCGCACCCACGTCGTGCAGCGGGGACCCCACGGCCAGCGCCGCGATACCGGCCCACATCGACGCAGCCGTGGCATCGATCAGCGCAAGGTCCCGAGCAGCTCCGGCCTCGCGCCCGCCCACGACCAGCGAGATCGCAGCGTCGCCGTGCCAGCCGTCCACGATCGCGCCGCAGTCGACCGACACGAGGTCGCCTGTTCGCAGGACCCGGGATTCCCGGGATCCCGTGGACCACCTCGTCGTTGACGCTGACGCAGAGGCTGCCGGTAAAGCCGTGGTACCCCAGGAACGAGGGCGTTCCCCCCTTGCTGCGGATGAGCTCCTCCGCCACCTTGTCGAGGTCACCGGTCGTCATACCGTCGATGACGCGGGCGCGGACGAGCTCCAGCGCCTCCCCC
>JANOHS010000152.1:0-5486 GCA_031406655.1 Micrococcales bacterium | reverse complement strand
GCTGGGCACGGCGCGACCCTAAGGTGTTGACATGACCATGGCACCCGGCCCGGCTCCGCAGACCGCGAAGCTCCCACCGCTACTGGCGACTCTGGCCGTCCTCGCCGTGGTCGTCCCGGCCGGCCTGCTCGGTGGCACCTTTGCGGCTCCGGTCCCGGGCCTGCCCGATGCCGGCGCCATCGTGCGCTGGGGGCTGCTGATCGTCCGGGCGATCCACGACCTTGCGGCGGCGAGCACCGTTGGCCTGCTTCTCGTGGCCGCGACGATCATCCCCGAGGCGCGCAGGACGTCTCGCAGGGTCACCGCTGTGCGCTATGCCCTTGCCTCAGGGTTCGTATGGGTGTCGGCAGGGCTCGTCGGACTGGTCCTCTCGTTCGCCAGCCTCTCGGGCACCGGCCTCTCCGACGCGACGTTCGGCACCCAGCTCACGACCTTCGTCCTCCAGCTCGACCCTCTGCGCGCCGCCGCGATCAGCTCCGCGATGGCTCTGGTGGTGACGATCGGCGCTGCGTTCGTCCGGCGCCGTTCTGGCATGGTCGCGCTCGCCGTACTCAGTGTCCTGGCGGTACTGCCGCTGTCCCTGGCCGGTCACGCGGCCGGCGCCGAGAGCCATGACACGGCCGTCAGCGCTCTTGCCCTGCACCTGGTCGCCGCGCTCCTGTGGGTCGGGGGCCTGCTCGCTCTGGCGATACTGCGCCCTCTCCTGGGCACGGCGCTGGCTGACAGTGTCCAGCGCTACTCAACCCTCGCGGCCTGGTGCTTCGGCGCCGTTGCGGTGTCCGGAGCCGCCAGCGCCTCGATCCGGATCGGCTCGTTCGGCAACCTGGCGTCGAGCTATGGGGCCCTGGTGATCCTCAAGGTCGTCGCGCTGGTCGCACTCGGCGTCGCGGGTTGGCAGCAGCGCTCACGAGTGGTCAGGCGGATCACCGCGGATCCGCTGGCCGGACGGCTCTTCGCGCGTCTGGCTCTCATCGAGCTGGTCGTGATGGGCGCCGCGTTCGCGCTGGGGACGGCGCTTTCACGCAGCGCCCCACCAGTGCCGGACATGCCGGTCGTCAGCGCGGACCCGGCATACGCACTCACTGGTTATCCGGCACCGGCCGGCCCGCTCTCGGGCACCGAATGGCTCACCGAATGGCGCATCGACTGGCTGTGGCTCGGGGTCTCGCTGCTCGCGGTGGTCCTCTACCTCCTGGGCGTTCGGCGCATGCGAGGGCGCGGCGACTCATGGCCGGTTCTGCGAACCATCGGCTGGGTCCTGGGCTGGGCGGTCTTCGTGTGGGCCACCTGCGGGGCGCCGGGTGTCTACGGCCGCGTCCTGTTCTCGGTCCACATGCTGATGCACATGACCGTCTCGATGGCGGCGCCGATCCTGATGGTCCTCGCCGCCCCCGTCACCCTCGCCCTCCGCACGCTGACCCCGCGGCACGACCACACGCTGGGTCCTCGTGAGCTGCTGCTCGGTCTGGTGCACTCCAGGTACCTTGCGGTGATTGGCAATCCGATCGTCGCCGCCGGCATCTTCTTCGGCAGCCTGGTCGTTTTCTACTTCTCACCGCTGTTCGAGCTTGCGCTGCGGACCCACACCGGGCACGTCCTGATGACCACTCACTTCCTGTTGGCCGGGTATCTCTTCGCGTGGGTCCTGGTGGGCGTCGATCCGGGCCCCAGGCGCTGGCCACCCTCGTTGCGCCTCGTCATCCTCTTCGCGACGGTCTCGTTCCATGCCTTCTTCGGCGTCGCCCTGACCACCGGCACGACCTTGCTCGCGCCTGCCTTCTACGAGACCCTGCACTTGCCGTGGGCCGTGGATCTCCTTGCGGACCAACGCAACGGGGGCGCCGTAGCCTGGGGCGTCGGCGAGCTTCCCACCCTGATACTGGCCTTGTTGGTCACCTTGGCGTGGGTGCGTTCCGATGCCGCCGAGACCAACCGGCTGGACCGCCAGGCCGACCGCGACGACGACGCCGAGCTGAAGGCTTACAACGCGCACCTGGCGGCCATCTCGGGGCAGACCCGCAGGAATGAAGCCACCTCGTCGAAGTCGGGAGAATGACATGCGCATCGCCGTGATCCAGCTCGGGTATGACGACCGGGAGCCTGTCGCCGAAAGGGTCACCCGCGCGTCCGACCTCGTTCGCGCGCAGGCGGGGCAGGACCTGGTCGTTCTGCCGGAGCTCTGGTCCCCGGGAGGTTTCTCCTACCAGGGCTGGGCCGAGCGCGCCGAGCCGGTTGATGGCCCGGTCGCCTCTGCGATGTCCGCCGCGGCCAGGGATGCCGGTGTCATGCTGCATGCGGGGTCGATCGTCGAACGCCCGGCCGATGGTGAGCTCGGGCCGGAGGGCAGGGGACTCTGGAACACCTCGCTGGTGTTCGCCGCCGACGGGTCGTTGGCGGCGACCTATCGCAAGATCCACCGGTTCGGCTTCGGTCGGGGCGAGCCGGTGCTGATGGAGGCCGGAGACTCCCTCTCGCTGGTCGACGTTCCCGACTCCTCGCCGTGCGACGGGCCGGCATGCGCGGGGCTGTCCACGTGTTACGACCTGCGGTTCCCCGAGCTCTATCGGGCCCAGCTTGACGCCGGCGCAACATTTTTCGTCATACCGGCGGCTTGGCCTGCGGCTCGGGTGCGCCACTGGACGCTGCTTGCCCACGCTCGTGCGATCGAGAACCAGTGCGTCGTCGTCGCCTGCAACACCGCGGGCACCCACGCCGGCGTGGAGATGGGCGGACACAGCCAGGTCGTGCTACCCACCGGGGACGTGGCAGCCATGGCCGGCGACAAGGAGCAGGTGCTCAGCGTCGAGGTCGACATGCGTGTGGTCAGCGACTACCGCACGAGCTTTCCGGTCCTGCTCGATCGCCGGCTCCCCCTTGGGCTCGCCTGACCGTGTTCAGGAGCCGAATAGCCGGTTTATCGCACCGCTGGCTCTCGAAGTCGCGCCACGGATGAAGGAAACCTGTTGGTGTCCGTCCTAGAAGGCATCCTCGGAGACGTCCATGAGGGAGTTGTCCGTGGCCTCGGCGACCTGGCGCTCGGCGGCGATCTTGGGCAGGACCGTGCGGGCGAAGAACGACGCCGCCGCGATCTTGCCCTCGTAGAACCGCTGGTCCGTGACCGATGCGGGGCCAGCGTGGAGAGCGGCTTTGGCGACCTCCGCCTGGCGTAGCAGCAGCCACCCCACGACCAGGTCGCCGGCACTGAGCAGCAGACGGGAGGTGTTCTGGCCGACCTTGTAGAGGTTGCGCGCGTCGCCGCCCTCTTTTCTCGGATCGGACTTCATCAGCTCGGCGACCATGAAGCCGAGGATGCCCTGGACGTCCTCGAGGCCCTTGCCGAGCAGCTCGCGCTCGGTGCGCAGGAAGTTCGAGCCGTCGTCGGCCTTGGCGAACTCGTTGACCTGCGAGGCGATGTGGCCGATGGCCTGGCCCTTGTCGCGGATGATCTTGCGGAAGAAGAAGTCCAGGCCCTGGATGGCGGTCGTCCCCTCGTAGAGGGTGTCGATCTTGGCGTCCCGGACGTACTGCTCGATCGGGTAGTCCTGCAGGAAGCCCGAGCCACCGTAGGTCTGCAGCGACTCGGTGCCGAGCAGGACCCAGGCACGCTCGGATCCGACGCCCTTGACGATGGGCAGCAACAGGTCGTTGACCCTGTTGGCCATGGCAGCGGCGGAGCCCTCCTCGAGCTCGTCATGGCCTGCGGCCAGCTGGGCCCGGTCGATGGTGTCCTGCTGGCAGGCGGTGTAGATGACCAAAGAGCGCAGGCCCTCCGCATACGCCTTCTGCAGCATCAGAGAGCGACGAACATCCGGGTGGTGCGTGATGCTCACCCGCGGTGCGGACTTGTCCGTCATGTGGGTCAGGTCGGCGCCCTGGATGCGCTGCTTGGCATAGTCCAGCGCATTGAGGTAGCCGGTCGAGAGCGTCGCAATTGCCTTGGTACCAACCATCATTCGGGCGAACTCGATGATGTGGAACATCTGCGCGATGCCGTCGTGAGCGTCGCCCAGCAGCGTGCCGACCGCCGGCTCGCGATCACCGAACGTCACCTCGCAGGTGGTGGAGACCTTCAGGCCCATCTTGTTCTCGAGGTTCGTCACATAGGCGCCATTGCGCTCACCAAGCTCGCCCGTCTCCGGGTCGACGTGGAACTTGGGTACGACGAAGAGCGACAGCCCCTTGGTGCCGGCGCCGGCGCCCTCGGGGCGAGCCAGGACGAAGTGCACGACGTTGTCGTAGAAGTCAGCCTCGGCCGAGGTGATGAAGCGCTTGACGCCCGTGATGTGCCAGGTGCCGTTGGGCTGCTGAACGGCCTTGGTGCGGCCGGCGCCCACGTCCGAGCCCGCCTCGGGCTCGGTGAGCACCATGGTGGCGCCCCACTTCATGTCAACCATGTGGTGCGCCATCTTCTTCTGCTCCTCGGTGCCGAGGTGGTAGAGCACCTTGGCGAAGGCGAAGCCGGCGGAGTACATGTGCACGGCGGGGTTCGAGCCCAGGACCAGCTCGGCAACGGCCCAGCGCAGCGACGGCGGGATGACCGTTCCACCGAGCTCCGCGGGGACGTCGAGACGCCACCATTCGGCGTCCAGGTAAGCCTTGTACGACTTGGTGAAGGACGCCGGGAGCGTGACCGAGCCGGTGGCCGGGTCGAACACCGGCGGGTTGCGGTCGGAGTCGAGAAGGCTCTCGGCGAGCTCGTTCTCGGCGAGGCGGCCCACCTCCTGCAGGATCTCGCGGGCGGTGTCCTGGTCGACATCGGAGTAGGGGCCGCTGCCCAGGATCTCCTGAATGTTGAACACCTCGAACAGGTTGAACTCGAGATCGCGCAGGTTGCTCTTGTAGTGGCCCATCAGGGGTCCTCCGTGGCTCAGATCGAGACCGCTTGCCGGTCGCTCAGACCTGCCGTTACCGGTCAGTAACATCCATGATGCTACTGACGGGTAACAAAGCGCAAGAGCGGGGCACAAAACGGTCTCGTCAGGGCACCAACGGACCTCAGGGGTGGGTGCGCGTGCCTTCACGGTGGTGCGACCGCCCGGGCGTCAGGTGCGGATCCGGGTGGATGACGGCAGCCGTCAGACGCGGAATCGCCACAACCAGGGCCTGTTCGGCGGCAACGCAGACATCGTGCGCCTGGCGAAGCGTGAACCGGTCGGGCAGCACCAGGTCGGCGTCGGCATGAAGCTCGTGCCCGATCCAGCGCACGCGTACCTGGCCGACGTGCTCCACGCCCTCGATGCCTTGAAGCACCTCTTCGCATCTGCTGACCAGGTCAGGGTCGACGCAGTCCATCAGCCGCCGGTAGACCTCAAGGGCCGCGTCGCGAAGCACCAGGCACAGCACGGCCGTGATCGCCAGTCCGACGAGTGGATCGGCCATCGGGAAGCCGACCATGGCGCCACCGGCGCTGATCAGCACGGCCAGCGACGTGTAGCCATCGGTGCGGGCGTGCAGGCCGTCGGCCACCAGGGCGGCCGATCCGATCC
>JANOHS010000147.1:0-2314 GCA_031406655.1 Micrococcales bacterium | reverse complement strand
ACCGCTCCGTCGCGCATGTCGTTCCACACGGCTGCGCCGAAGTCTCTGGTGGCCACGGCGTAGTTGTAGTCACCGAGGAACTCGGCGGTCAGCCCGTTAGCGCTCGATGCCCGACCGTCGCCGACCGCGCCGCGCAAGGACGTTGTCCAAGGACCAACGGCGCCGGTCGCGCCGACCTCGGCGTGCCGCACCACACCGAGCATCCGCCGGCTCTCAGTGGTGTTGTTGCGCCAAGGGTCGAGCCAGGCGTTGTAGACGAGGTAGGCGTCCGTGCCGTCCGGTGAGATCGCGATCGCCGGGAAGTTCGCCCGGTCGGCGCCCTCGCTGGCAATGGCCGGAGCTGAGTAGGACGCCCCGCGGTTGGTCGAGCTCACCACATAGGCCAGCTCATTGTTGGTACCGGCCCGGTCGTCGGACCAGGTGATCAGGATCTGGTTGGTGGCATCTAGTCCCAACGGCGCCCCGTTGGCGATGTCGATGCTGGGGAAGGTGTTGGTGCGCGCGCCGGCGATCCCGTCGATGGTGAACCGGCCCTGGGCCGGGTCGAACTGGCCGATGTTTGCCACCGGCTGTACTACCGCGCGTGGACGCTCGAAGTTGGCGCCCCCGTCAAAGGATCGGGCTTGGAAGAAGACACCCTGTCGGGTCTTGATGTCGGTGCCGATCCACACGACGTAGACAACACCGGCGCTGTCCGTGCGTACCGCGCAGCCCTGGCGCCCGCCGGTCTGACCGTTGTTCGTGGCGGAGGTCAGCTGCCGCGTGGTCCACGTCGCTCCGCCGTTGGTCGAGCGGGCGAACAGGACGGGTTCGGAGCCCGCCGTGCCGCGGAAGCCGACGTTGCAGACATAGACGTTGCCGAACCGCGGGCTGGACGCCGCGTTGTCGGCCCAGATCTGCTCCTTGTCGCTGAACAGCGCGGAGTTCTGCCGGGTGACGATGACCGGGTCCATCCAGGCCGCGTTGTCACCGGCGATGGCGCCCGCGATGTCGTCGGTCCGCGAGACCGCGATTGCCGCGTCGCCCTTGAAGGGTGCAGCCCCCGGGAACGGCGTGGCGATGTTGGAGTAGTACAGCCGCTGCCCGTTGGCCCACGAGAACTTGCCCGCCTTGTCCGGGACCGGGCCGAAGGCCAGCTCGGGGTCACCGTTGGAGACGAGGCCATTCTCGAAGTAGCCGGGCAGGGTCCCGATCGGGCCTGCCGGGTCAGGCACACAGCCGGTGTCAGAGGCCAGCGGTTGGCCAGGTGCGGGATCCGCTTTGCCCAGGCAGCTGGCGGAGACCCGGGCTGAGTAGCCGGTGTACTCCGGCTGGGTCCAGGTTCGCCCGGAGTCGGTCGAGAACTGGATTCCGGAGAGGCCCACGCCCGGCGTGAACGGGCAGGTGCGGTCATCCCCGGCGTTGCACCCCTCGAGGTCAATATTGTCGTTGGCACCGGCAGCCAGGATGTTGGGGCTCACCGGGTTGACAGCCAGTCCCGGCTCGTTCTGCTTGTTCTGGGAGAAGAGTGCATCGTTGCTGCCCACGGTGACTTCGGTCGAGCCACCGGGCGTGATCGGGGCGGCGAGGGCCAGCCCCGGAGTGATGAAGGTCAGGACGGCCGCGACCGTGAGCGCGGCAAGGTGTTTGGTGCGCATGACAGCTCCCGGAGTTTGTGGGTGGAGTTCCTGCGCGGCTCGCCGCATCCGTCCTGGACCGTCGGGTGTTCCCCGCCTTCGGGGTGCGGTGGTCGCCCAAGAATCGTCCCTCCCCTTCGCTGCGGAGGCAACCACCCGGCATCAATCGGATTGCGGCTCCTTCCTGCCGTCTCGGCCATTCGGCTGACTGTTGCCCAATCGGCTGACGGGTCATCGCCCTGGCGCCTAGCGTCATTGGGTCACGTGCCAAACAGGGACAGGTGGGTACACCAACCATGTCGTTCAACAACGAGGGCGAGCAGCCCAACTACCTCAGTGACCTCCCGGGGGGCGATGCGCCCGCTTCCAGGGGCTCCAAGAGGTGGATAGGAGCCGCTGCTGCTGCGGCGGTCGTCGTCGCTCTCGCCGTCGGGGGGATGCAGCTCGTCAGCGCCCTGGGTGGCGGAGGAGCGCAGCCCGAGGAGGTGCTCCCGGCCAGCGCCTTTGCCTTTGCCAAGCTGGACCTGAATCCCTCGGTCGGACAGAAGCGGGCCGTCTTCGAGCTGGCCGCCAAGTTCCCCAGGTCCAAGGACAAGGTCACCTCCGAGGACACCTCGATCAAGGAGTCGACCTTCGGCTCCATCTTCACCGGCGACACCGGCTGGGGGCTCGACTATGCCAAGGACGTCGAGCCGTGG